>CALMWE010000344.1 GCA_937873795.1 uncultured Caryophanales bacterium | reverse complement strand
CCTTTTCCAAGTCGGACAACGGACACAAGCATTTTAACATATCAAAAGTGGGAAAAAAACTCTGGTTTATGCAGGAACATCGGTTGCCCTTTTTGACGGTGTAAACAATCGAACAAAATTATCTTGCAACCTCAAAAAAAGGAGTTGTATTCTATTTGTGTAAAACGGGATTCCGGAAAAATCCCAGAAAGAAAAGGTATGAAAAATAATCGAACTCGAACTACGATCCTATTTTCGTCCGTTTTAGCTTTTGGTATTTTAGCTTCTTCCATTGCTTTCTCCCCGGTCGAGACGCACGCCGTCGGGGGCATTTCCATCTCCTCTTCCGCCAGCATTAACATGAACGATCTTACCGATGCTCAAGTCAATGCTTACTACGCCGGGGTCTCGGGCCTCAGCGGGTCTTCGCTAAAGACAACCCTCAACGGTATCATCGATGACCACTATACGTATTCGTATAGCCAAACCCCGAACATCATGCGCGTCACCGATCGCGATTGGGATTTATCCCCCGAATCCGCCGATGCCAATGGTTACGCCACCGTCGATTTGACCGCCGATGATCCTTATATGAACCTGATGTACGGTCAATATAACGGATCGACTTCCACCGCTTACCTTTGGTCCGCTGATCACTCCACGATTTGGAATAAGGAACATACCTGGGCCAAATCCCATGGTAATTTTGGCGAAACCGCTCCTGCCGGAACAGACCTGCACCATTTACGTGCCTCCGACCAAGCCAATAACTTAGGACATAGTAACTACGATTACGGCGTTGTCAGCACGCTGACCTCAGCCATTGCCGATGAACGCGGAAACGCCTCCGGAAAAGTCGGTTATGCCGCCGGATATACCAATGATAAGGTTTATGAGCCGCGTGATGCCGACAAAGGCGACGTCGCTCGTATGATCTTCTATATGGCCACACGCTATATCAATTATTCATCCACGGGTGAACCGATGCTCCGTATCATCGAAGGTCTCAGTACTTCGACGACGATTACTTCGAGTTCCACCGTGTATGGTGAAATGGGCATTCTTTCCACGCTGCTTGCTTGGAACGATTCAGACCCCGTTTCCGAATATGAAATTCACCGTAACAACTTGATTTACAACAACTTCCAAGGCAACCGCAACCCCTTCATTGACCACCCGGAATGGGTCGACATGGTCTATGACACTTCCTATTCGGGATCGGGTGCTTCCATTGCCGACGGTTCGAGTTCCGTGGGCGGAGGTTCTTCAACGACCGCGACCTTAAGTTCCATTTCCGTGAACGCTTCGGGCGCGGATACTTCCTATGTCGTCGGCGAAAGCTTCTCGACATCAGGTTTAGTGGTCACCGCCACTTACAGCGATTCCACGACCGGAACAGTGACGGGATATACCACCTCTCCCGCCAGCGGTACGGTTCTATCCAGTGTGGGTACGCAAACGGTAACGGTTTCCTACACCAAAGATTCCGTGACTAAAACAGCCACCTATTCGATTAGTGTCAACGAAGCTTCCGGCGGTGAAACCCAAACTGCGAGCATTACCTCGGGAACAGTGACCGGCATTACCACGGGTTCTTATGCCACCAGTGCCGTGACGTTTACCGAATCCACATCCAACCTTTCTTTCACCTACTACAAAATGATGAAACGTTCCTCCACCAGCGCCGATTTACAATGCCAAGGCGGAACCTTCTATTTGTACAACAATGATGCGATGACCAATCTCGCTTCCTTGACGTTGACGTATTCGGCGACTCCCGCCAATAACTTCACTGTCCGTGGCGGAACTTCATCGAACCCCACCTCGGGAACCACGATTACCCCGAGCATCAACGGTCTTGTTTACACCTATGATTTCTCCGTAGGTTCATTCCCCTACTTTGTCGTCACTTATTCCACCAACGTATCCTATGTCACCAGCTTCGTGTTTGCCTACGGTTCCGGATCCACGTCCGAACCGACTTTGTCTTCGATCGAAGCGACACCCTCGAGCAGTGAAATCCTCTTTGCCGTCGGTGATACCTTCACTTACAGTGGCCTTTCCGTCGTTGCCACCTACAGCGATGCCAGCACGGAAACCGTCACAGGTTACTCCGTGTCTTCACCGTCGATGAGTTCGTCCGGAACGAAGACTGTGACCGTCACCTATTTGACCGTCACCGATACCTACGCCATTGATGTGTGTTCCTTGTCCTCTTTGGCGGTAACACCCACAG
>CALMWE010000343.1 GCA_937873795.1 uncultured Caryophanales bacterium | reverse complement strand
CCCGCGATGATGAAGGACGAAGGCGTCTCTCCTCATTTGTTAGCGGACCAAGACCTTGCCCGTCTTTCTTCGGAAGGGAAAACTGTGCTGATCGTGGCCAAAAACCACACCATCGTCGGCCTGGTTGCGATTGCCGACGCCATCAAACCCACCAGTGCCCAAGCGATTCAAACGTTGAAAGACATGGGCAAAGACGTGATCTTGCTCACCGGTGATAACAAAGCAACGGCCCAAGCCATTGCCCGTCAAGCCGGCATCGAACATTTTGTCAGCGATGTCCTTCCCACCGGGAAAGAACAACAAATCGCGGCGTTACAAAGTAAAGGCCATGTCGTGATGATGGTCGGCGACGGCATCAACGACGCGCCCGCCTTAACCCGTGCGGATGTGGGCGTGGCCATTGGGGCCGGCACCGATATCGCCATCGACAGTGCCGACATCGTCTTGATGCGAAGCGACTTATTGGATGCGGTTTCCGCGTTACAACTCTCCAAGAAAGTCGTCAACAACATCAAGATGAACCTCTTCTGGGCGTTCTTCTATAACGTCGTCACGATTCCCGTTGCCGCCGGGGTCCTGGTCTCGCTGGGCATCGTGCTCAATCCGATGATCGCTTCGATTGCGATGTCGTTGAGCTCGGTGACCGTGGTTCTTAACGCGCTTCGTTTACGTTCCTACAAACCCCATTATTCCAAAAACATGAAGGAGGAAAAAAACATGGAAAAGACATTAATCATCGAAGGCATGATGTGCGGCAACTGCGCCCGTCACGTCGAAGGTGCCTTAAAGAGCGTCGACGGCATTACCAGTGTCGTGGTCGATCTTAAGGGTGGCAAAGCCGTCATCGGCTTAAGCAAAGATGTGGATCAACACACATTAGCGGCTGCCATCGATCATGCCGGTTATACCTTGAAAGCGGTGAAGTAACATGAAAGCTTCGCACGCTTCCGTCGAACGGCTCGTCAAAACCGCCAGAGGACAACTCGACGGCGTCATTAAAATGATTGAGGAAGACCGATACTGCATCGATATCTCCAATCAATTGTTGGCCGCCGAAGCGATTCTCCGCAAAGCCAACCAGAAGATCATCGCCGCCCATTTGAAAAGTTGCGTAGTCAACGCCACTCCCGGCGAAGAACTGGACGAAAAACTCAAAGAAATTACCGACGTCATGGAACGGATGGGAAAGTAACCCGCGCAATGCGGGTTTTCTTTTGTCTTGGGAAAAAAGAAAAATCGGTTTTCCCTTCATCTTTCCGAACGAAACTATGTATAATAGAAGCGTTATAGGAACGATACTCATCGACTGGGATGAATGAGGATTTATATGCTTCGCTCTTTTCGTAAAAATCTAACCATTTTAGGGGCCTTAGCGACGACCCTTTTTTCCCTTGCCGGATGCGGTGAGATGCCGAGTTCTTCTCTAAGCTCCGCCAGTTTGCCTCAACCGGTGCATCTTTCGTATGCGGCGGGCGAAGGCGGATCCATCGTCGGCGAAGCCACTCAAACGATTCTTGAAGGCGAAGACGGCACCGAAGTGGTGGCGACTCCTTTCGAAGGTTATGAATTTACGTCCTGGAGCGATGGCTTTTTATCCGCTTCCAGAATTGACGAAAACGTCACGGAGGACCTTTCGGTGGTGGCGACCTTCTCGTTTATCGGTCAAACCGTGCTTCCTATCATCCGGATTCACACCGACAATGTTGAGATTACTTCCGACATTAACTACACCCCGGCCTCCATCAGCATCGAAAGTCTGATTGCCAGCCAAACTTTACCGTCCGTCTCCGGAGGCATCCGTTTACGGGGCCATTCCACGCAAGTGCTTCCCAAAAAGCCTTATCGCATTAAATTCGACAAGAAGCAAAGTCTGTTCGGAAAAACCGCGGCCAAAAGCTGGGTTTTGCTCGCCGATTACTTTGATCCTTCGAAGATGCATAACTATACCGCGTTTACCTTAGGTTCACGCTTTGACCATACGGTCTATCAACCCATGGCCCAACACATCGAAGTGTATCTCAATGGCATGTATCAAGGCCTCTATTTATTGACCGAACAAGTCGATGAAAAAGAAGGCCGTGCAGACCTTGTCCAAGAAATCTTCCCGTCGACCACGGATTACAACTTTCTGGTGGCGTTTGATAACTGGGCCAGTGAATGGAATTCCGGCGAAACATTAGGCGAAACCTATTTCAATGTGGAGTTTGCGGGTTCGCCCCAAAGCATCGTCATCAAGTATCCTGAAAAGACGGACTTTCCAAACGATGTGCAATACTATGCCTTCTTCGATTGGCTGAAAAGTTATTTTGAAGAGGTCATCGATGCTTTTAAATCTGGCATCTACGATGAAATCGCCGGAATGGTGGACGTGGAGTCTTTGACCGACATGACCCTTGTCGACCAAATCATGAATGAAAACGATCACTCGTTTACCTCCTACTACATGAGCAAACGCGTGGGTGAAAAACTCAAATTCGGGCCCACTTGGGATTACGATTTATCCTTAGGCTACGACGGATGGCTCGGCTACCCCAACAACGAATACAATCTCGACCAAGTCAATAACATTTGGTTCAATAACTTTTTTGCGGGTCAGTTCGGCAATACCAACGAAGGCCGGAACATGCTGTATAACCGTTGGAACGAAGTCGGTAACGACGCGATCAGCGATTACTTACTCACTTTCGATCAATACGTCAGTTGGATCATCGACGAAGTGTATGCTGATGCGGACGCTTGGAAGTACTCCTCGTATGCGTTGGATTACACGCACGGTTTGTGCGCCGATAACATTGCTTATCTCAAAGAGTGGCTCATTCAACGCCAAGCGGCTTTAAACTACCATTATTAGAAAAAACCGAGAAAA
>CALMWE010000342.1 GCA_937873795.1 uncultured Caryophanales bacterium | reverse complement strand
TTGGCCATTTCGCGTAAGAATTTGTTGCCTAAACCCCAGTTGCAATAACGGCAAGCAATACCGTGACCGAACGAGGACAAAATAATGGCGGTATCTTTGGCACTTTCACCGTGAGCAAGTTGCATGGTGGAAGTATCAAGGAACGTCGCGTGTCCGCCCAATTGGGCAAGACCGGATTCCATCGAGTTCCGAGTTCTGGTGGATTGTTCAAAGAAAATCAAGAAGGCTGTTTTGTCTTGCAAATACGGCGTCGGAACATTGGTTTTGAATTTGAGTTTCAGATCTTTGGAAACGGCCAAGAGTGTATCAATTTCGGGCTTGGTCCATTCCTCAAGCGTAATAAAGTGTCGGCCTTTGAATAACGGTTCCATCTAATTTCATCTCCTTTATTTTAGATGTTTCAAATACATAAGCGGCATGGCGGCGTACATAGCGGCAGCAATAACCAAGTCATTTTTCCGTGTCTTCTCATTGGGGGCGTGGGCTTCTTTTTCGTCGCCAGGCCCAAATCCAATGCACGGAATTCCGTAACGGCCCATAATCGTTACTCCATTCGTCGAGAAGGTCCACTTGTCGACGACGGGTTCGCTCTTGAACAAACCTTTGTAAGATTCCACCGCAGCTTTACAGATGACATGGTCTTGTGGAATTACCCATGTCGGGAAGTAAGCTTGGGTCGGATAGAGCAAACCGGTATAGGATGGGCGTTCGTAGGAATACATTTCGACTTCGGCTTTTGCTTCTTTCACGGAAGGGAGTTGACGGATTTCTTCAAGTGCCGATTGGTAGGTTTCGCCAATCGTCAAGCGCCGGTCAACGGAGATCCAGCATCCATCTGCAACGGCGCAGCGGGAGGGTGAGGTAAAGAAGATTTCGCTGATGGTCATCGTCCCTTTACCTAAAAAGGGATCGCTCTTCAGCCTTTCATTCAAACCTTTGATCTCGGAAATGATCGGGCCCATTTTATAAATCGCATTGTCTCCACGTTCGGGGGCGCTGCCGTGACAACT
>CALMWE010000341.1 GCA_937873795.1 uncultured Caryophanales bacterium | reverse complement strand
GACCGCCGATGACGCCATGAGCGTCCGCGTCAACGGGGTAACCCGCATTGCCGCGATCATTGACGAAGTCAACACCTTGTTGGCGGTCAGGATTGGGTGACATGAAAGTAACGATCATCGAAACCAAAGACGTGGAAGAAACCGAAGTTCAAATTCTCTGTAAACAAAAAGACGCTCAAGTGGAAACGATTGTTTCGACCTTGAATGTCTGGAATCAAGAAATCATCGGCAAAAAGGATGACGCCAACCACGTCATCCCTTTATATGAAATCTTTTATTTCGAGAGTGTGGACGAGAAAGTCTTCTGCTATACGAAAAACGACACCTATGAAGTCAAATACCGGCTTTACGAACTGGAAGAGATTTTGACAAAAGCGCGTTTCATCCGAATCAGCATCAGCATGATTTTGAACGTGGCCCAAGTCGAGGCCTTCAAATCCAGTATGAACGGCCGTATGGAAGCGCGCCTCAAAAACGGAGAAGCCGTGGAAATCTCACGGTCCTACGTCCCGAGCCTGCGCCGCATGTTGGGAGGCAAATAACATGAAGTACATCCAACGTTGGGTCTATAGCTTTGCCATTACGAGTTTAGTCTTGGTTCTGTTTAATCTTGGGGTCTACGCCCGGTTGAGCATCAATCTAGGTTATATCCGCGTCGCTTTGGGGGCTTTGACCATCAGTGCTTTGATTGCTGCCTCCATCACGCTGTTCAAAATGAAAAAGGGCAACGACATCCTCAAAGCTTTCCTCGGAGTCCTTCCGTTATTGCCGATTACGCTGGTCATGCGGAACATCTACGGAACCGCCGTATTCCGTGCCTCTTTCTTCCTGTGGATATTAGTCGTCATCTTCGTGGTCGCTTATACCTTGGCGGTGGTGTTTGTCTCCAGCAAAGCCAAAAAAGAAGCCAGCGAACTGAATTTCCTGCTTAAAGACAAAGAAAAAGAAAATCAAAAATAAAAAGAAGCGAGGCTCAAAACCTCGCTTTTTAATTGCCTTCCTCGCAGAGTTTGGCAGAATAATCGTAAACCCACTTCATCAAGACAGGATTTTTTGCTTTTTTGGCGCACGGAATCGGCGCGCCATCTTTCCAATATAACCCCGTTTTTTCGGCGTAATAATCACCAAGCGCAATCGCTACCATGTGCTTAGCTGGAACTTCAGGAGCCACTCCGTATTTCTTTTTGATGGACCACGCCCAACGTTCCAAACCTTTGGTCTGTTTCGAGGCAATGGAGGTATTGACTAATCCGGGATCGATGGCGTAAAACGATATCTCCCTTGAAGGAAAACGTTTGGCGGATTCATTGACGAACAAGACATTCATGAGTTTGGATTGGGCATAGGCGGTTAACAGCCAATAGTTGTGCTTTAAACCAACCTCTTTTTTAAAGATGATGCCTAAATGATGGGTGTAGGATGAAACCACCAAAACACGGGACGGCCCGTTTTTGATCAATTCCGGAGTTAGAAGCTTCGTCAAATAAAAAACCGCCAGGTGATTGATTGCGAATTGCTTTTCATAACCATCTTCGGAGACTTCCCGCTTTGTAAAGACGGCGCCGGCGACATGGATTAACGTGGATAGATGAAGTTTCTCCACATGAAGAAGAGTAAGAATTTGTTCTGAAATCGAAACAACCTCTTTTTTGGAAGATAAATCTCCGAACACGAAGGCTAAACGAGGACTTTTCAGGTCATCCATGATGGCTTGGGCTTTTTCCCGATTACGAGCCACACCAATGACAAAAACGTCCTCTGTTAAAGCCAAACGCAAAGTAGCCAATCCGATGCCATCGGTTACACCGGTTATGACAAGAGCCCTCATTTCCACAGGGTTTTATCCTTGCAATATCCGGAGACGGCCGCTCGGATGTTTTGAGGAGTTTCAATGAGCGCCTGTTCTAAAGAAGCACTCAGTTCTTTGACCGAAATGGCGGCGGTTAATCCCGGAGGAAAATCGGAGGAGTTGACGTCTCCAATCTGCCCGACGATGGCGACTAGCGGAATGTTGGTTTTATGGGCATAGATTGAAACCCCATCGATGACTTTGCCGCGGAAACTTTGGGCATCGAGTTTTCCTTCTCCGGTGAAAATAACATCAGCATCCTGAATCAATATTTCAAAATCAATCAACGATAAAAGCGTCTCGATACCACGTTTGATTTCGGCACCGAAGAAACATTTCAAACTGACCGGTGTTCCACCCGCTGCTCCCGCTCCTTCAAAGTCGGTGTCAAAGTCCATTTTGGATTTTAGCAAAGCTGAGTAGGCTCTTAAGTTTTGATCCAATTGTCGGACCATTGTGGGATTGGCCCCCTTTTGCGGACTGAAAATATAGGCGGCTCCTTGGGGACCGAAAAAGGTATGTTTCACGTCGCACAACACGGTGAAGCGGATGCCTTTTGCCA
>CALMWE010000340.1 GCA_937873795.1 uncultured Caryophanales bacterium | reverse complement strand
AGCACTTCGGGCTTTTGCGCTTCGTGCTTGTGTTCAGGTCCTTCGTAAACGAAGAGTTTCTTAACGATTTGACGTCCGAGCGGACCTTTCGGGAGCATGCCCCAAACGGCGCGTTCGATCATCTCAACCGGGTATTCCTTGACCATGACTTCAGCAGTCCGGGTTCTTAAACCACCGGTGTATTGAGAGTTGTTGTAATATTTCTTGGTGTGTAATTTGTCACCGCTTAAACCGACTTTTTCGGCGTTAATGACGATGACGAAATCTCCGCAATCAACATTCGGGGTGAAAATAGGTTTGTTCTTCCCCAACAAGATGATGGCGAGTTCAGACGCGAGACGACCTAAGGGTTTGTCAGTTGCATCGATGACATACCACTTACGTGTGATTTCAGCTGGCTTTGCAATAGTTGTTTGACGTTGCATAATGAGTACCTCCTTACCCAAACTGTATTCTTACCGGGACTACAATTTTGGCAAAATAGTGCCAACTAGAATAATATATATATTAACGATTAAAGTCAATGAAAAGTTTTTCAAAGCGCGCGGAAAAAGAAAAACCCTCGGATTGGCGAGGGTTTTCAACTTTTTAATCTTGTAAATCGACGTTATGGAAATAGTTTTGCACGTCTTGGAGTTCATCCAACCCGTCAATTAATTGACGGAACCGGTCCAAGTCTTCGCCTTCCAAGGTGATTTTGTCATTCGGAAGCATCACAATCTCAGCCATCGCGAATTCTTTGATGCCCATTTCGTTGAGCACGGTCTTGGCAGCGGCTAAGCTGGTCGGTGAGACCAACGCTTCGATGGAGCCTTCGTCTTCGCTGACTTCGCGGACATCGACATCGTTCATGATCAAGGCTTCTTCCACCGCATCGCGGGTGGCACCTTTGAAGGCTAACAAGCCGACTTCTTCAAAGTTGAAAGCAACGGCGCCCATATGTCCGCCTTTTTTGACGATGAGCGTGCGGATTTCGGTGAGTGCGCGGTTTAAGTTATCGGTCAAAGCATCGACGATGATGTAGGAATTGCCCGGACCAAAGGCTTCGTAACGGGCGGTATTGTACGCCTCGGCGGATCCTCCGGCGGCTTTCTTGATGGCGCGTTCAACGACATCTTTGGTCACGCCGACGCCCTTGTATTTTTCAATGGCGCTGCGTAACGCAAGGTTGGATTCCGGATCCGGCAAACCGGATTTGGCGGCCATGTAGATTTCTTTCGAAGCCCGCATGTAAAGTGCTGATTTCTTGGCGCTGGTGGCAGCCATTGCGGCGGCCCTTACTTCAAAGTGTCTTCCCATAATAATTCCTCGCTTTTTAGGTCTTGTTCATTATAGCACTAAGCTATAACCAGTTAAATATCAATGTGACGGATGGC
>CALMWE010000339.1 GCA_937873795.1 uncultured Caryophanales bacterium | reverse complement strand
GCATCCGGGTTCATGATCAGTAAAATCGCGGGTAAAAACATCCAGTTTGCGGAAAGAAAAAACGACATCTTCCCGCGTGTTATCAACATAAATAATAAGGTGCCGATGCCACAGGAAATCAAAGCAATCGGAAGGCTAAGTCCGGTGGCCATCGGGAAAAGGGCGCTACCAAAAAATAACGCAAAAAGATAAAGCAAAAAAGCGACCACCGTTTTGGGCGAAAAACCTTGTTGGGGCGTCACTTTTTTTCCTTTTTTGGGCATACCGAATCCTCTAGGTTTCATTATAGCATAAGGAAAACGCAAAACAAAAAGCGTGTCATGGACACGCTTTCGTTAATTACTTCACTTCAAGAGCGGTATATTCTTCGTCTTTACGGTCGTTGGCTTCGCGATTGTTTTCGCGGGTTTCATCCATCCGTTTGCGGACTTCGAAGTCGCCGAGGATTTTGTCTTCGTCTTCGATCGTGAGTAATCCGCGTCCGGCCGGGATCAACTTACCGGTAATGACGTTTTCCTTCAAGCCATGCAGATGGTCAGTCTTGCCTTTGATGGCCGCATCGGTAAGGACGCGCGTGGTTTCTTGGAAGGAGGCAGCGCTGAGGAACGATTCGGTTTCAAGCGCGGCTTTGGTGATACCGAGGACGAGCGGGCTCGCCATGGCGGGGTGTTTGCCCTCGAGAATGGCAGCTTCGTTCTTATCGGTGAACGAGATAACATCGATGCGGGTTCCCGGAAGCATATCGGTGTCGCCGCCTTCGATGATGACGACTTTACGGAGCATTTGACGGACGATGACTTCAATGTGCTTGTCGGAAATGCCGATACCTTGGGCACGATACACCTTTTGGACTTCCTTCAGGATGTAGCGTTCGACCGCAGTGATGTCGGAAACTTCGAGTAAGCGTTTCGGAGAAATCGCGCCTTCGGTCAGTTTTTGACCGTTCTTGACTTTTTCGCCGACCTTGACGCGTAAACGCGCGCCGTAGTTGGTGTTATAAACACGTTCTTCGAGATCGTTCTTGACGACGATGGTGTAACGACCGGAAGATTCTTCGATCGTCTTGACTTCGCCGGTGATCTCGCTGATTTCGGATTCGCCTTTGGGGTTACGAGCTTCGAAAAGTTCTTGAACCCGCGGCAAACCTTGCGTAATATCGCTACCGGCAACACCGCCGGAGTGGAAGGTTCTCATCGTTAATTGAGTACCCGGTTCGCCAATGGATTGGGCCGCCATGATACCTACGGCTTCGCCGATGGAGACTTCCTTGCCGGTGGCAAGGTTACGGCCGTAGCAGTGTTTGCAGACGCCGTCTTTGGTTTCGCAACCAAACAACGAGCGGATTTCGACTTCTTGGATTTTGGCGGCAATGATGCGATCGGCATCTTGCTCATCCATCATCACGTTGCCTTTGACGAGGACTTCGCCCGTTTCGGGGTGAATCACGTCGCGCATCGTGTAGCGGCCGACTAAGCGGTCTTTGAAGGGAACGATGACGGCGTCACGGCTGGTATCCCGGATTTCGAAGACCAGGAAGCCGTGGTCGGTATGGCAATCTTCTTCACGGATGATGACGTCTTGGGAGACATCGACGAGACGACGGGTCAAATAGCCCGAGTCAGCCGTACGAAGAGCGGTATCGGCACCGGTTTTACGGGCACCGTGGGTGGCAATGAAGAATTCGGAAACGGTCAAGCCTTCACGGAAGCTGGATTTAACCGGCAATTCGATGGCTTCGCCGAGAGCGTTGTTCATCAAGCCGCGCATACCGGCTAATTGCGTAAAGTTGTCTTTGCTGCCACGAGCGCCGGAGTCAGACATCATGAACACCGGGTTGCGGTTGTTGGTCTTAAATTGCGCTTCGAGGGCGTTACCGACGTCCACACGGACTTGGTTCCAGACGTTGACGATGTGTTGATGGCGTTCATCGCCGGTCAACAGACCTTTGGCGAATAAACGGTCGATTTGATCGACTTTGGCATCGCCGTCGGCCAACATCTTGTCTTTTCCGGCGACGACGTTGACGTCGGCGATGGAAACGGTAATACCGGCGACCGTCGCGAAACGGAAGCCTTGGTCTTTCATCTTATCGAGGATGGCGCTGGTCTTGGACGTGCCATAGCGATGGAAGATTTCATTGATCGTCGCGGCAAGGTTGCCTTTCTTGAAAGGCGGGATTAAGGCTTGCTTGGCGATGTGACCTTTGATATCGGTTCCTTGCGGGACCAAATATTTGTTGATGTAGGTGTCGGTGAAGGCTCCACCGTTGCTCGCGGGAGTGTCGTTGAGGAACGGGAAGTCGATCGGATAGATTTGGTTGAAGATGATTTTACCGACGGAGGTGATGAGATATTTCTTGTTCATCTCTTCGGTAAAGCCGGTTTTACCAATCGCACGAGCGGGTAAGGCAATGCGGTTATGCAAGTGAATTTGCTTGGTTTGGTAGGCTAACAAGACTTCATCGATGTTGCGGAAGACTTTGCCTTCGCTGTGAGCATAACGTTCATAACGTTCGGCTTCTTCGACATCTCCGATGGCTTTGAGCTTTTCGGATTTCTTGAGGAAATCTTCTTTGGTGGATTCAAGGGTCAGATAGTAGTTACCAAGGACCATGTCTTGCGACGGGGTGACGATGGGCTTTCCATCTTTCGGACCCAAGATGTTATTGGACGCCAACATGAGGTTGAGCGCTTCTTCTTGAGCGGCTTTGCTTAACGGGACGTGAACGGCCATTTGGTCGCCATCGAAGTCGGCGTTGAATCCGGTACAGACTAACGGGTGCAACCGGATGGCACGGCCATCAACCAACTTGGGTTGGAACGCTTGAATACCGAGACGGTGAAGCGTCGGAGCACGGTTGAGTAAGACAGGGTGGTCGCCGATGATTTCTTCGACGATATCGAACACCACTTCGTCGTAGCGGTCGATGATCTTATCGGCTTGTTTATGGGCGTTGGCATAGCCACGTTTGATTAAGATCGAAGCGATGAACGGACGGAGGAGTTGGATGGCCATTTCACGGGGTAAACCGCATTGGAACATCTTAAGATCCGGTCCGATGGCAATAACGGAACGACCAGAGTAGTCAACCCGTTTGCCTAAGAGGTTTTGACGGAAGCGACCTTGTTTGCCTTTGAGGGCGCTGGACAAGGACTTGAGCGGACGTCCGCCGGCACCTTGGACAGGTTTGTTGCGACGGCCGTTATCAATCAGGGCATCGACGGCTTCTTGAAGCATCCGCTTTTCGTTCATTAAGATGACGTAAGGGGCGTTCATATCGATGAGTTTCTTTAAACGGGTATTCCGGGTAATGACACGACGATAGAGGTCGTTAAGATCGCTGGTCGCGAAACGGCCGCCGTCGAGTTGGAGCATCGGGCGAAGATCGGGCGGAATGACCGGGAGCACTTCGAGGACCATCCATTCGGGACGGTTGCCGCTGTTGCGGAACGCTTCGACGGCTTCAAGGCGCTTGGTCAATTTGACACGGCGTTGGCCGGTGCAATCGCGTAAATCTTTTTGGATGTTGTCGAATTCTTTGTCGAGATTGACTTCTTTAAGAAGTCTCTTGACGGCTTCGGCACCTTCGCCGAATTCGGCGCCGGTGAATTTGGAGATGAAGCTGGCGATGGTATAGAAGTCGAAGGTTTCCGCCGGATTTTCCATCTTGGCGATTAACTCTTCGCTACGGGTTTTGTCGTAAGAACCTTCTTCGAATTGGTCTTGTAAGGCACGGATCGCGGCGGTGAATTCCACACGGGCCGTCTTTTCATCAAGGAATTGACGGTAGTAAAGGACTTCGGATTTGCCGGGATTTAAGCAGATGTGCGCGGCGAAGTAGATGACTTCTTCGAGTTGTTTGGGGGAAACGTCGAGGATGAGACCCATCCGGGAAGGGATGCCCTTCAAATACCAGATGTGGGTGCAGGGAGAGGCTAATTCGATGTGGCCCATGCGTTCGCGACGGACTTCTTTCGAAATGACTTCGACACCGCAACGTTCGCACACGACGCCTTGGAAACGGATCTTCTTGTATTTGCCGCAATGGCATTCGTAGTCTTTGCTCGGCCCGAAAATTTTCTCGCAGAATAGACCGGTCATTTCCGGTTTTTGGCTGCGGTAGTTGATCGTCTCCGGTTTTTTGACTTCACCATGAGACCATGAACGGATTTTTTCGGGAGAGGCTAAGCCGACTTGGATGGCTGCTAAGCGATTGACATCAAACATTTCGTTGCCCTCCTTTACTCATCCAGATTAACTTCGTGCATATTCTCAGTTTGCTCAACAACGGATTCGCCGGTGAGCGCACGGATAGTCGAGTTAATCTTTCTTTCTTCGGCCAAAGCTTCTTTGGCTAAAGCGTCCATATCGATCTCTTCGCCATCGGAGTCAAGCAGTTTGACGTCCATGCCGAGAGATTGCATTTCTTTTTGCAACACTTTGAAGGATTCGGGGATGCCCGGACGGGGGATATCGAACCCTTTGATGATGGCTTCGTAGGTCTTACGGCGACCGACGCGGTCATCGGATTTGATCGTGAGAATTTCTTGTAAGGTGTGCGCAGCGCCATAGGCTTCGAGGGCCCAGACTTCCATTTCGCCGAAGCGTTGACCGCCGTTTTGGGCTTTGCCGCCGAGCGGTTGTTGCGTGACTAAGGAGTAAGGTCCGGTCGCACGGGCGTGCAACTTGTCGTCGACCATGTGCACGAGTTTGATCATGTACATGACACCGACTGAGATGCGCTCGTCGAAACGTTCACCGGTACGGCCATCGAACAAGACGGTCTTGCCGTCTTCGGCTAATCCGGCTTTATTCATAAGGCTGTAAATTTCTTCGTTGGAGATACCATCGAAAACCGGGGAAGCAAGCTTCATACCGAGTTTCTTGGCCGCCATACCCAAGTGGATTTCAAGGATTTGGCCGATGTTCATACGGCTCGGGACGCCGAGCGGGTTGAGCATGATGTCGACGGGGGTGCCATCGGGTAAGAACGGCATGTCTTCCACCGGGAGAATCCGGGAAATAACGCCTTTGTTACCGTGACGTCCGGACATTTTATCGCCTTCGGAGATTTTTCTCTTTTGGACGATGTAGACACGGACGACTTCGTTCACGCCAGGTGATAATTCGTCACCTTTCTTGCGTGAGAAAATCTTGACATCGAGAACGATGCCGGCGCCGCCGTGCGGGACGCGTAAGGAGGAATCCTTGCCTTCTTTGGTTTTTTCGGCAAAGATCGCCATGAGTAATTTTTCTTCCGGCGTGGGTTCGGTTTGTCCTTTCGGAGTGACCTTACCGACGAGGATGTCGCCTTCTTTAACTTCAGCGCCCGGGATGATGATGCCGCGTTCATCGAGGAAGGCTTTCGCATCTTCGTTGATGTTCGGGACATCGCGGGTGATTTCTTCGTTACCGAGTTTGGTGTCGCGGCATTCGATGTCGTATTCCTCAATGTGGATGGAGGTGTAAACATCGTCTTTGACCAAGCGTTCGGACATGATGACGGCGTCTTCGTAGTTGTATCCGTTCCAGGTCATGAACGCGATGGTGACGTTTTGGCCAAGGGCCAAGTCGCCATTTTCCATAGCGGGTCCGTCAGCGATGACGGTGTCTTTTTTCACTTTCGCACCGAGCTTGACGATCGGGGTTTGGTTAATGCAAGTCCCTTGGTTGCTGCGGCCGAATTTTTGTAAACGGTACGTGTGTTCTTCTTTGCCTTCGAGGACGACGATCTTCTTCGAATCGACGAAGGTTACGATGCCATCAGCAGTCGCCACCACGGCAGAGCCGGAGTCGCGGGCGATGACCGGTTCAAGACCGGTTCCGACAAACGGAGCGTGCGGTTTGAGAAGCGGTAACGCTTGACGTTGCATGTTCGCACCCATCAAAGCACGGGTCGTATCATCGTTTTCGAGGAACGGAATACAGGCCGAGGCGATGGAGACGATTTGCTTCGGAGAGACGTCGATATAATCGATTTGCGATTTTTCGGCGATGATGTTTTCACCGTCTTTACGGGCAATGACCGTTTCATCAAGAATGGTTCCGTCATCGGCCAAGTTGACGTTGGCTTGCGCGATGATGTGGGTTCTTTCTTGATCGGCGGAGAGGTATTCGGTTTCGTCCAAAACGCGACCGGTCGCCTTATCGACTTTGCGGTACGGAGTTTCGATGAAGCCGTATTTGTTGACTTTGGCATAGCAGGAAAGGTTGTTGATAAGACCGATGTTTTGACCTTCAGGGGTTTCAATCGGGCAGATACGGCCGTAATGGCTGTAGTGAACGTCGCGGACTTCGAAGCTGGCGCGGTCACGGGTTAAGCCGCCGGGACCTAACGCGGAAAGACGACGCTTATTGGTCAATTCGGCCAAGGGGTTGGTTTGGTCCATGAATTGCGAAAGTTGCGAGGTCGCAAAGAATTCTTTGATCGCCGCGGTGAGCGGACGGATATTGACGAGGTTTTGCGGGGTGACGTTGTCGATTTCGGAAATGGACATCTTTTCTTTGACGGCTTTGCCCATTTTGCTCAAACCGATACGGAATTGGTTTTGAATCAATTCACCGACGCAACGGACGCGGCGGTTGCCTAAGTGGTCGATGTCATCGGTGTCGCCAAAGCCATCCATGACGTTCATGAAGTAGGAGAACGTCGCCACGATATCGCTGATGGTGACGGTCGATTCGGTCAGGTTCAAATCCGTGCCGACGACATTGCATTCGAGTTCTTTCTTGGCGTTGTTGTAGACTTTCACGACGTTGACGATGCCGTGTAGGTCGAGTTTTTCGTTAATACGAAGGGTGACTTGGTGCGCGCCTTTTTCGAAGAATTTTTCAGCGCGTAAAGCATCCACTTCTTCCTTGGTCAACAAGTGGTCTTTCTTGTATTTGACCTTGTTTTTTTCGTTGACAAGGTTTTCTGCTAAGATGCGGCCCGGCAAACGGTTGTAGACGCCGAGTTTCTTGGCGTATTTGTAACGGCCCGCACGACCTAAGTCGTAACGTTTGTGATCAAAGAATTTTTGAATCAGGAAGTTGGTGGCGCCGTCAGAGGTGACCGGTTCGCCGGGTTTTAACTTCTTGAAAATTTGCACCAAAGCGTCTTGAATCGATTTGGTGTCGCCATCTTTTTCGAGCGTGTTGATCAAGGGATCGCGACGGCCGAAGAGATCCAGGATTTCTTGCGGATCGGTTAAACCGATGGCCTTAAGCAAAATGGTCGCATACATCTTCCGTTGACGGTCGATACGAACGGAAAGAATGTCTTTTTGGTCGCTCTCGAACTCGAGCCAAGTCCCGCGCGTCGGGATGAGGTCCGCATTGAAGAGATACTTGCCGGATTTGTCCAAAGTGGAGCTTAAATAAGCGCCCGGAGAACGGACAAGTTGGGAAACGATGACCCGTTCGGCGCCGTTGATGATGAACGTGCCGCTGTCGGTCATGAGCGGGAAGTCGCCCATGAATACTTCGCTTTCCTTGATTTCGCCGGTGTCTTTAAAACGTAAACGAAGCGTCACTTTGAGTGGCGCATTGTAAGTCATATCTCTTTCTTTGCATTCCAAGTAGCCATATTTCGGTTTGTCGAAACGGCAGCTCACGTATTCGATAATGAGATTTTCCGCATAGTTCGTGATGGGGAAAACATCATTGAGGACTTCGTGGATTCCTTCTTCGAGGAACCATTTATAGGATTCGGTTTGGATTTCAACCAGATACGGGAGCGGTAGAGATCCGGAAATTTTGGAAAAATCAATCCGGTCGTTCGACAACATTTTCGGTTCTTTTTTTGATAGTGCCATAGTTTACTCCTTATGTGCGTTTTCGATTCGCTACTTCTTAACGGCTTGATAAACGTGGTAGCCTTTGGCGCGATGGATTCTCGTGCAATTGCCGAAGATCGAGGCGATGTAAGTCGCGGCGCTTTCGGCTCCATGCGATTTGCGAATGACGATGAAGAGCGAACCGCCGTCGTTAAGATGGTCTTTCGCCCCCGCAAACATTCCGTAGATGACAGTTTTGCCAGCGCGGATTGGGGGGTTGATGACGATCGAATCGAAGGTCCCTTCCACATGTTCGTACATGTCGCTTAGAAGGGTGACGGCGTTTTGTGTGCGTAAGCTTGCAATGTTTTCATTACATAGCGCGACCGCACGCGCGTTAACGTCAATTAAAACGAATTGCGACGCGGGTAAGAACTGGGCTAAGGTCAAACCTAAAGCCCCGTATCCGCACCCGACATCGAGGATGCGTCCGGATAGCTTCAGCTTAAGAAGCGTCTCAAGGAAAATAAAAGTTCCCTCGTCGATGCGATCTTTGCTAAAGACGCCTGCATCCGTCTTTAAGGAGAAGGACCGGCCCTCTATGACGTAATTAATCATTTTTGGCTTTGATTCCAAGGATGCGTCATTCACGAAATAATGGGACACGAGCCTTCACCCCTTAAATGCGGTAAAAACCTGCCCTAAGACAGGTTTCTGATTTTGCGAAACAAGGAATAAGACTATTTGATTTCGATTTCGGCGCCGGCAGCGACAAGAGCTTTCTTGTGTTCTTCGGCTTCGACAGGTGAAATCTTCTCTTTGATGGCGACAGGGGCGCCGTCAACGAGTTTCTTGGCATCCATAAGACCCAAACCGGTGATGGCTTGGACGGCCTTAATGACGGCAACTTTGGTTTGGCCGACGGCCTTGAGGATGAGGGAGACTTCGCTCGGTCCTTTGGCAACCGGAGCTTCTTCTTCAACGACGGCAGCGTGCGCACCGGCAACCGGGGCAGCGGCAGTGACGCCGAATTCGGCTTCAACAGCCTTGACTAAATCATTGAGTTCAACGATGGTCATCTCTTTTAAGGAAGCGATGATTTCTTCTTTGGTTAACTTTGCCATTTTGTGTTTCCTCCGTTAATGGGCGTTAATTTTGTTTGTCGGCGACCGCTTGAACGGTGCGGGCAAACGAACTGATGGGCGATTGTAAGCAAGATAGGAACATGCTGATTAAGCCATCCCTACCGGGTAACATCGAAACGGTTTTGACGTCGGCTGCTGAAGCCGCTTTACCTTCGATGACGCCGCCTTTGACGACTAAGTGCTCGTTGCGTTTCGCAAACGAGATAACGGCTTTCGGTCCGGCGATAGTGTCCTTGCTGAACACGAACGCGTTCGGGCCTTCGAGCGCACTGCCGAGGTCTTTAACGCCTAGGGACGAGAGTGCTCTTCCGACGAGCGAGTTTTTGTACACGCTGAGGGTCGCGCCGATTTTGCGCAAGTTTTTCCGTAAATCAGTCAATTGAGCAACGGTTAATCCGCGGTATTCCACAATAACGATGGAACTCGCAGCTTTGGCCGCAGTCGTGACTTCGTCTACGATCGCTTGCTTCGATTTCAAGATTTCTTGATTCATCGATTTCACCTCCTGTTTAGATTTTCGACTATGAGGCTTCAATATACGGTGAGTTCTCACTGGGTGAGCGAGAATAATTTCGTAATTATCCTACACCTCGGCAACATGATTAAGCCCCTTGGCCGTTGCTGTCTTAGGTATATTGATAGCTTTCAGAAGATTAACGACCGTTGAAGGTCAAGTTGATGGCCGGACCCATGGTCGTATGGATGACGGCGGTTTTGATGTAGGTGCCTTTCACGGCTGCGGGACGGACCTTGACGATGGTTTCGCAGATGATGTGAAGGTTGTCGATGATCTTTTGGGTATCGAAACTGGCGCGGGCGATGGAAACGTGTAAATTGGCTTCCTTGTCAACGCGGTATTCGACTTTACCGGCTTTGATTTCTTGGACGGCTTTCGCGATATCCATCGAAACGGTTCCGGTCTTGGGGTTCGGCATCAAGCCTTTCGGGCCTAAGATTTTACCCATCTTGCCAAGTTCGCCCATCATATCCGGGGTGGCCACGATGACATCGTAGTCAAACCAGTTTTCTTTGGCGATCTTTTCAAGTAATTCTTTGCCACCGGCGAAATCGGCTCCGGCCGCCTTGGCTTCATCGACCTTGTGGGTGATGGCTAAGACTTTCTTGGATTT
Organism: uncultured Caryophanales bacterium; assembly: GCA_937873795.1. GTDB lineage: Bacteria > Bacillota_I > Bacilli_A > RFN20 > CAG-826 > CALMWE01. The sequence continues at coordinate 2,893 of CALMWE010000339.1, read as the reverse complement.
GCCGTTTCCGTGCGGCAGGATGACGGTGCCACGGATTTGTTGATCGGCTTGTTTGGGATCAACATTGAGGCGGAATGAGACGTCAATGGTCGAATCAAATTTCGTGATTGCCGTCTTTTTGACTAATTCAGCAGCTTCTTCGATGGTGTACAGCTTTGTCGCATCCACCAATTTGGCCGCGTTTTGGTACTTTTTACCTTTCTTCATTTTTTTCTCCTTTGTGGTACTAACGGGGGTTTCCCTTCCACTGTTTGTTAGTCGTCGATGGTGATGCCCATATTGCGAGCGGACCCTTCCACGACTTTCATCGCGGCTTCGATATCGTTGCAATTGAGATCGGGCAACTTGTATTCGGCAATCTTACGTAAAGCGGCCTTGCTAATATGACCGACTTTAGTCGTTTTGGCGTTTGCCGACGCCTTAGAAATACCGGCTTCTTTCATCAACAACCCAGCAACGGGAGACGTCTTGATGACATAATCGAATGATTTGTCTTCATACGCCGTAATGATGACGGGTACGATTTGACCTTTACGGTCGGCAGTCTTGGCATTGAAGTCCGTGCAGAACTTCGGCATGACGATACCCGCTGACGCTAATTTAGGTCCGGGTTTCGCTTCTCCGGCCGGAAGTTCCATCTTCACGACCTTCGCGATTTTTTTACTCACGTGACACACCTCCTGGTTTTGTGTTTTTACGTGCTGTGGTCAAGGGACTCATCGGTGTCCTTCCACTAAGCATAGCTTAGGTAATTTCTTGGGTCTCGCCCGTGAAAGCCTATGCGTGACTTATTATACTCGAATGCCCATACGCAGGCAAGAAAAAATTGTATTTTTTTCCCACACACATACACGTAAGGCCTTCTGGCAGGCGGGCCAAATGGGTGCGGTTTATGATTCTATTTACCAAAATCGAGAGGGGTTTTGCCGTAGAAAAAGGGCGTTTTTGCAGTGAAATCATGTCCCGCAAACAATGGACAACCGCAGGTTAATAGAATATAATAACCCCGACACCAAAAATGTCACTGACGGAGTCATCTTATGTTCAAAAAGAAAAACAGATCACCGTACGGACTCGTATTACTGAGCTTTGCCGCCATCATTATCACCGGCACGGTTTTACTGTGGCTCCCTTGGAGCAACCTTCCCATCGAAGCTGGTTCCGGTGGTCAAAATTTAGCCTCCAGTGCGACTCCCTGGGATTTTGACTGGGGCACTCGTCTCATTAACGCGTTTTTCTCTGCAACTTCGGCCGTTTGCGTGACCGGCCTTACGCCGTATGCGAGCATTGCCGCGCAACTCACCCTTTTTGGCAAAATCGTCATGATGGTTTTGATTTCACTGGGTGGCCTTGGCTTCGTGTCGGTGTTTACGTTTATTGTCACCGCACTCGGTGGCCATTTAGGATTTATCGACCGTTATATCATCAAAGAAGCCCTCAGTTTGGACTCTATTCACGGCATTATCCGCTTCGTCCGTAAGATGCTGTTGATTACCTTGAGCTTTGAACTTTTTGGCGCCATCATTTATGCCTTTGTATTTGTTCCTCAATTGGGATGGTCGCAAGGCATTCTCTATTCCATTTTCCACGCGATTTCTGCGTTTAACAACGCGGGTTTTGACCTCATTGGAAATCAAAGTTTTATTCCCTATGCCGATAATTTGATCATCAATATTAACACGATGGCTCTCATCATTTGCGGTGGTTTAGGGTTCCCGGTCATCATCGAAGTTTTCCGTTTCAAGCGGATCCGCAATTGGTCCGTTTATACCAAAATCGTCTTGTTCATGACGAGTGTGTTAATTGTGGGTGGCGCCGCGGTCCTTTTCTTCATTGAAATGGGCGTCAGCGATTTGACCGTCTTGCAAGCGGTCTTTGCCAGTGTCACGGCTCGTACGGCAGGATTTTCAACGGTCGATATGAATACCGTATCCTTGGCAGGCCGAATGGTCATTTGCGTTCTGATGTTCATCGGTGCTTCCCCGTTATCGACCGGCGGCGGTATTAAAACCACGACCGGATTCATTGTGTTCCTGACCATCTATTCCTTTATCTCGGGCAAACACCCGCATGCGTTCAAACGTACCTTCTCCAACTCCACCATCATTAAGGCCACTTCCTTGACGGCGATTGCGTTGGTCACGGTTCTGCTGGGATTCATCATCATCGAACGGATTGAAATCAATCGTGCTGCGCTTTCTGCTTTTGACTCCACCGCCTATGTCTTTGAAGCGTTCTCAGCTTTCTGCACCGTCGGTCTTTCACAAGGAGTGACACCTCTATTAACCGTCGGAAGCAAAATTGTATTAATATTATTGATGTTCCTCGGCCGTGTCGGGCCGATGACCACCATCGCCATGTTCTCGGATGCGATGACTCGTGAAAACAAAAAGACGTTCGCTTACATTGAAGAAAACTTACCGATCGGTTAGTTTTGGGAGGATAAATTATGCAATCTAAGAAATCATTTGCCGTCATCGGGTTAGGCCAATTCGGCATGGCCATCGTCGAAGAGCTCGTCGCTCTCGATTCCGATGTTATCGCCATCGATCTGGATGAAGAAAGAGTACGCAAAGCCTCTCACTTGGTCCCGACCGCTTTCGTCGCGGACTCCACCAATGAAAAAGCGATGCGTGAATTGGATATCCACCACGTTACCCACGCCATCGTGGCTTTCGGTGATAATTTGCAAGCATCGATTCTGACCACGGTTATCCTAAAAGATATGGGCGTCGAACACATTGTCACTCGCGTCGAAGATGAGTACTATGCCGCCATTATGAAACGTTTGGGCGCCACCGACATCATCACTCCGCAACGCGCTGCCGGTATCGGCTTGGCAAACCGTTTGAAAAACGCCGACTTTTTGGATTATTATGCTTTGGGCGATAAC
>CALMWE010000338.1 GCA_937873795.1 uncultured Caryophanales bacterium | reverse complement strand
ATGATGGCTGGCAATATCGGGACCGCCTTGATCAAACCATCCCGAGACATGATCCACAAGCCGCGTCGGATCTTTTTTCTTAACCATTTCCGCAATGGCTTTGGCATCAAATTGGCCCCAACCTTCATTGAAGGGAACCCACATGACAAGGCTGGCGTAGTGGTCCAAAAGTTTCATTGATTCCCAAATTTCGTCGATGAATTCTTGGCGGTTTCTGGAACTGGACCGGCCAAAAGCATGATAACGATGGTCATTGGCGGTCTTAAAACCGATTGTGGGCATGATGGTCATCGACCAGAATGCATATTTGCCTCCGGAAGGAAAATCTTGCCACACCAACATGCCTAAACGGTCGCATTGGTAATAGAAGCGCCGATCTTCAATCTTTATGTGTTTACGAAGCGTATTGAAGCCCAAACTTTTCATGGTCAGAATATCATCGATAAAAGCTTGTTCGCTCGCAGGTGTATATAGGCCATCGCTAAAATCACCTTGGTCAAGAACGCCATTCATAAAATACGGTTGATTATTCAATATCAGACAAGGGCCGTAAACCGATTCGCCGAGACTGACTTTGCGCATCCCGAAATACGTTTTGACGGTTTCGGATGCGTTGGTGATTTCAACATCATAAAGAAACGGATCTTCCGGTGACCACAGATGCGGATGAGGTAAAGGAATCGTGATTTGAGATGTTCGAAACGGTGTTTTGGAAACCAAGTTACCGTGATTGAATATCGAAATAGTGCCTTTGGGTAACGTAGTCGTCAAATCGAATGAAACGGATTGAGCGTCAACGTTTGGCCGGACACGGACGTCCTCAAAAAAACCTTCCGGAACGCTTTCAAGCCAAACAGATTGCCAAATGCCGCTGCAAGGGGTATACCAAATGCCCCCGCGGTTCAAGCGTTGCTTTCCGGTTGCCGCTCCTTTGTTTTTGCTATCGTCTTGGACGATGACCACGAGTTCATTGGTATCTTTCAAGTGGGCGGTGATATTGATACAGAAAGGAAGATATCCTCCACGGTGGGAAAACAATTCGTTGCCGTTAACCAAAATGCGGCAAAAATAATCGACGGCTTCGAAATGCAGTAAGATTGCGTCTTTTTTAAATCCCTCCGGTAAGGAGAACACTTTTTTGTAAATGATCTCTTCGCCTTTGTTTAATAATTTACCGACACCCGAAAGCAATGATTCGAGGGGAAAAGGAACGGTGATGAGCCCTTGCATGGGGGTTCGGATCGAAGGGTTTGTGCTAATCGCGTATTCCCATGGGCCATTCAGTGAAAAAAAAGAGTCACGGACTAGGTTAGGCCTTGGATATTCGGGGCGAACATTGCCGTTGTCGAGATGACGGCCGTATTGGGTCAAAAGTTGGTGCATGGTGAAATCCCTTGTGTCGTTTACAACGAGCCTGTGAAATGGTTTTCAAATAAGTCCTTTTGGCGAATGTTCCGCCTCCGTTTTTGTGGGGCCACAATGACGCCATTTCATACCATATCCATTATAAACATTTTCTCCTTTCTGTTAATACCAATCGTTGTTCATTTACTGCGTAGATTCTTATGCTATATTGTTATCGAGGTAAACCATTATGCGAAGAATTTTAATTGCCGGTGGATGTTTCTGGGGCGTTGAAGCGTATTACAAGAAATTAAAAGGTGTTTTGTCCACCAGCGTGGGCTACGCCAACGGAAATACTTCGAGTCCCCGTTACGAAGACCTGAAAGCCCATCGTGCCACTCATAGCGAAGCGGTGGAAATCGTTTACGATGAGAAAGTCATTACATTGGCGCAACTGTTGGACCATATGTTCCGTTTCATTGAACCCACCAGCGTCAACCGTCAAGGCCATGATATCGGCCTGCAATATCGGACCGGTGTTTATTATCAAAGCGAAAAAGATCGTGTCATCATCGAAGATTTCATTGCCGAAAGACAAAAAATGTACCCGGATCCCATTGCCGTGGAAGTCCAAAAAGAAGCCAACTATTTCTTAGCGGAAGACTATCACCAAGACTATTTGGATAAGAATCCGTTTGGCTACTGTCACGTCAGTTTCGGTCACATCAAACCCGGAGAACGAAAATGAACAAAGAAGAAGCCTACCGCCAACTGCTGATCGAGCTTCCGCATTTACTTTCGGAAAGCGATGATTCGATGGCAACATTAGCCAATGCCGCCGCCTTGATCAAACAGGCCTTTCCCTTGTTTTCATGGGTGGGCTTTTATCTCCTGAAAAAAGGCGTATTGGTTCTAGGTCCGTTTCAAGGCGCTCCGGCGTGCGTTTCCATTCAACTTGGACGGGGTGTCTGTGGTACTTCTTTTGTTCAAAACGAAACCATCGTGGTCGAGGATGTCCGCACATTTCCGGGGCATATTGCCTGTGACGCCCGTTCCTTAAGCGAAATCGTCATACCGATGAAAAAGGACGGCCGGGTCGTCGGAGTTTTGGATATCGACTCCCACGCGTTGGCCACGTTTGATGCCGTCGATCAACGTTCCTTGGAGAAGGCCGTAACCATCATCGTTGACCATTTGACCTCGGTTTCATGGGCGTCCTAACACGTTTAAGCCGTTTTTCCTTTAAAAATAGCCACTTTTTCATTCAAAAAATAATCATCGACAAACACCGATGATTTGGTATAATGACTAGGTGTCTATTTTTTTTGACGCTACTGAGGTACAAACATGCGAACGCTAATCCTATTGACTGCCGCTCCCGGAGCGGGTAAATCCACATGGGCCGCCCGATACGCTGAAAATAATGATCATGTCCGGATCGTCAGCTCTGACGAAGTCCGAAGAGAAATAACCGGTTCTTACCAAGATTTTTCCAAACAACCGTTGGTATGGGAAACGTTCCGTAAACGTATTCACGAATACGGTCAAACCGATGAAGAAGCCATCGTCATCTGCGACGGTGTCAACGATACCAACGCCATCCGTTTATCCTACGCCAAAGAAACCCCGGAATTCGATCGCCATATCTTGGTGTACATCGTCCGTTCGCTTGAAGTCTTACAATATCAAAACAAAAAGCGTCCTGCGGAAAAATGGGTCCCCGCCGAAGTGGTGGAATCCTACTTCAAACGCCTCGAAGAACCTAACGCGGAAGTCAAAGCCGCGTATGATGAATACATTGTCGTCACCTGAAACTAAAATGCCGAGGCTTTTCGGTGTGATATACTAATTTCCATAAGGAGTATATCCATGAATCATCGCCCGCTTGGTTTAATGATACTGATTTTAGGAGCACTACCGACCAGTTGCTCCTTTTTAGGTTCATCAACCTCATCATCCGAAGGAAGCAACTCCATTTCCATTGAAGAAGAAAGCGAACAAGAATACTTGGATTTTTGGGAGCCTGATACCCAGCTTCATTTTTCACTGACTGCCCCCTATGAATCCTTGAAAGGCATACAAGATGCGTATTATTCTTCTTCGGAGGCCGATGATGAAATCTATTATGCTGCGGATCTAATCGTGGATATGGTCACCTCGACCTATACGAAACACTATGTACTGGATGATGTCGGCATCCGCATGAAGGGCAATACGTCCCGAACCGATTTCATGAACGAAGACGGTTCCTTTTATAATTTGATTCATTACAAGGTTTCCTTTGATGCCTTCGCCCCGGACCGTAAGTTCTTGGGTATGAAAAAGTTGGATATGAAGTGGAACCGCAATTACGATGCCACGCAAATCAAACAAGCCTATTCCTACAAGATGTTCGAATCGGCGGGTGTCCTGACCCCCAAATCGACCCTATCTCCGTTCACGTTAACCACGACTTCATTACCCGGCGGAGGCTCTTCCACGGTCGAACTTGGCATTTATGAACTCATCGAAGCGGTTGATAAAACCTTCATCAAACGTCGTTTCTCTTCCACTGAGGAAGGCGGCAACCTCTACAAGTGCACGTGGGGTGTTTATAATGGCGAATGGACCGGCTCCGATTTACGGTCTTCCGGTGCCGTGACCAAAAACGGTTCGACCTATGTCGCAACGGCCAACGGGCGTATCGGCATTGAAGTCCCCGACAGTGGCTTATATCCCAACTACAAGCTTAAAACCAACGAAAGCGCGGCTGATTTTTCCGATTTGGCCACGTTAATCGGCGTTCTTAACAGCACCACGGATTACGGCAACGCAACGGTCCTTGGACAAATCGAAAACCTCATCGATGTCGACAACTTCCTTCGTTACGAAGCCGTTTCTTATCTTCTCGGCGACCCGGATGATACCCGCAATAATTACAACAACTACTATATATATTTCACCGCGAGTTCCCACAAAGCCTATTTCATTCCGTTTGATTTTGACCGTTGTTTAGGCATTGTTAAGGATTGGAATCCTTCCGGCGATGGAATGACCTCGGCAAGTCCGTTTTCCTCCCAAGCCCTTGGCAACAACGGCGATCAACGGAATCCTCTCTATAAGTTTTTGATTTTAAGTGGTGGCAGTGCTTCCTACCGCCAACAATATGCCACCTACATCGCGGATCTCGTCAAGGGTGAATGGTTTACCGATGCACATTTTAAGGCTATGTACGATACCTATGAAGCTTCTTACCACGGACTCGAACCTGCTTCATTCAAAAATGTCGACAACAATGAGCTCTATGCTTCATGGAGTTTAAACGAAACCGGTGATGGAACGGGAAACTGGGACAATCTTTCGTTTTCCAATTACCGCTCACGCAAATACACGACGGTTTTTAATGCTTTGGAAGCCGCTTATCCAAGCTTGC
>CALMWE010000337.1 GCA_937873795.1 uncultured Caryophanales bacterium | reverse complement strand
CAAACCAGACGGTTCGAAGATTGGAAACCTCACTGGATGAACTGCTCCGATCTTCGTATGAGCTGGAAGAAGTCGGCCAGTCATAGGTCGAACACTGATAGACACCAAAAGCGAACAAAGCGACAATACCCAAAGAGAGGAATAATCCGACCAAACGGGGACGACGTCTTTTTTCACGAGCCATAGTTCATCACTCCTAAAAACATTATAGGCTCTCTGTCTTTTTTTGTTTATCCTTCTTCGCTCGTTGTTTCGGGTTATACTAAAACCATGAATAAGACCAACACCTTTGACGATTACCTCCAAGAGCGGAAAAACCTCGACGAAGAAAACGTCCAACGCATCCAAGCGTACCTTTTACTTAAACTTCAAAAAGCGAAAGAACTGCAACGCCCCAATGTGATCGTGAACGCTAAGAACCTGATGGCGGAGATGAACCTCAAAGCCCCTGCCGTAGTTTTTGCCAAAGCCATGTTGGAAATCAAAAAACCTGCGGATGAAATTCTTTTTGGAAATGCTTCAAAACCCGGTTCAACATTGACCATACAGTACCTTTTATAAAGAATAGTGTCTATATTTCATAATGATTATATCTATTTATATCAATATTAATCGATATATTTAATACTTTGTCATAAATTTCTATAAAATTGATGTAAAATATATGACACACCGGCAAATTATGATATAGTATATTCGCAAAGGAGGTTGCTTTTTATGTTGAAAATCATTCAAGAGTTACTCGACAAAAGTCCCTTCTCCCAAGAAAAGCTTGCGCTTTTTCTCGATTGCGACCAATCGACGATCTCCAAATGGAAATCCGGAGAACGGAATATGCCTGCTGAGAAATTCGAAAAGTTATGCCACCTTGTGGGGTATTCACTCGAAGACTACGCCCAAGGAAAACCTCTGTTCGCCAAAACAATCCCTCATTTTCGCAGTGACTCCCTTCAAAAAGAAGATTTAGAAGCACTTGCCGAACTCAACAAAATGGCGGCCAATTTGGCGATGCTTGAAAGGCTGTCCCATGAAATCAAGTAAACCGAACGTTGCTGAGATGGCAGACAAAATCCGACGCACCTTGGGATATTCCCAAACGGGTCCGATCAGTTTTGCTGACCTTTGCGACAGGAATCGGAACCTCACTATCGTGCAGCGTCCATTTTCCGAGAACACCTCGGGAATGTGCGTCAAAGATGGCTCCGAAAGTGGCATCATTGCCATTAATTCAACGATGGCTCTGGGACGCCAACGGTTTACCCTTGCTCATGAACTTTACCATTTTTATTATTCCAATAATCCCTTCATCGTTTGTCCCAGTGACGAAGATAACGCAAAGACTGAAGATGAAAGGAACGCTAATATTTTTGCGACCCACTTTTTAATGCCAACGCAGTCTTTTATTGCTTACTTCGAAGATGTCTGCGGGGCCTCTTTATCCATCGATACCATTCTCAAGATGGAACACTACTTTCAAGTCAGCCGCAGAGCCCTTTTATCCAAATTTTGCTCGTTGGGTTATCTTTCGCAAGA
>CALMWE010000336.1 GCA_937873795.1 uncultured Caryophanales bacterium | reverse complement strand
GGTTACGAGTGCACCATGGGTCAAGTTACTATCGCCGGAACCTTGCCACATATCACCCGCGGAAAGCATCACGGTGCCTTCGGGATGGGCGTTTTCTTGTTGGTCAAAGTAGGTTCCCAAACGGTTGATTCCGGGATACCCGGAAGAGGGGTTGAGTTCAACGGCACCATGGAAGTCGTTGAGCGCATAAAAATCCAAATTCGTGATTTCATTTTCGGGTTCGCTCGGCCAAGAAGAAGTATCAATCGAACTTTCCGAAATCGAGACGCTGGTGGATTCTTCTTCACTGGATGAACTCGAAGAAGATGAGGAACTCGATGAAATGGAACTGCTCGAAGAGGAACTGGAGGAGACGCTGGAAGAACTGCTGCCCTTGACTTCACAAGCGGAGAGTAACAAAAGCGGTAAGAGTGTTAGAAGAATGCCTTTTTTCATATATCCTGCTTTCTATAAAAGAATATTCTCGCGACGGTTCACGATGACATAGCCCGCGCGGTTATACACGTCCACGCGATTGTAAGTCAGTGGAACGCCATCGGGTTGGACAAATAAGCCACCCGCTTCTTCAACAATGATTTGACTGGCAGCGGTATCCCATTCTTTGGTCCCCGCGGACAGCCGATAGGAGACTTCGGCCAAACCTTCGGCAATGCGGCACGCCTTGATCGAGGATCCGAATGTTTCGCGATGGGTAATCCGGGTCGGATATTTAAGCAAAATTGCTTTTTCGTTGTCGTTGAAGTGAAAACGTGATGTTAACATCGTCAAATCGCTTGTTTTGCCATTGACATGGATGCGATGGGTCACACCTTGTGTGACATGAAAGCTTCCTCTGCCTTTGACAGCATAATAATATTCGTTTTTAGCGGGGATGACAATGACTCCGAGAACGGCTTGATGTTTGTAGCTCAAAGCGATGTTCGTCGTGAATTCATCATTCTTGGCCACGAAGTCTTTCGTTCCATCGACCGGATCGATGATCCACACAAAATCGTTTTTCAATCGGGCCAAATCATCATCGCTTTCTTCCGTTAAAAAAGCATAGGAAGGAAACGCCTTTTTGAGCAAGGTGCGAATGATCTCGTCCGCATGGCGGTCAGCTAAAGTCACCGGGGATTGGTCGTCTTTGATTTCGACGTCAAACCCTTCTTTATAGATTTTCATGATTTCGATTTGAGCGGCCAAACCGGCCTCAATCGCGGCTTTAAGTTCTTTTTCCCACATTTTAATGTTTTCCTTGCAAAACCACGTTTCCTAAGGCTTCCAACACTTGGGGAACGACTTCGAGAGAGGTCAATGTACAACCTGCGGCGTTTTCATGGCCACCGCCGCCGAATTGACGGGCAACCGGTTGGATGTTGTAGCCTTCGATACACCGCATCTCGACATAAATGTCTTTTCCATCGTCGGCAAAGATAACCCATATCGGACATCCTTTGACATTGGCGATGGCGTTGACCATGTTCGCGGCTTTATGAGCAAACACTTGGTATGCTTCAACCGTTTCTTTTTTGATGACGATATAGGCGACGCCATTGGGAGCTTTCTCAAAGTTCATGGAAACGAACCCGCGTAGCCGCAAATCGCGTTCTTCGATAGAATAAAGGACTTCATAGATGGAAGCCAGATTCGCCCCTTGGTCGAGCAAAAATGCCATCCGCGTAAAGGTCGTGGCGCCGACGGAACCGAATTGAAAACGGCCGGTATCGGTAACCAGTCCCAAGCAAAGGGCGTTAGCGCCCGCCACGGAGATTTTTAAATGATGTTCAATGACAAAACCGGCAATCATGT
>CALMWE010000335.1 GCA_937873795.1 uncultured Caryophanales bacterium | reverse complement strand
AACGTGATGACGAGGGAGGTCAACACCAAGAAGACGATGTTAATGAATTGATATACCTTGGTATAGCGGTCATCGAAGCCGTGGTCTTCATAGTCCCCAATCGAGGTAATCGACCACGACATCGCGAAGAAGCTATACACTGCCGCCAGATAAATCGGGACTTTCGTGGCGAACGAATAGAATCCCATTTCTAAGGTCGGGTCCGTTTGGATGATGACTTTGTTGGACATGTTGATGATCCACCAACTGGTCGCCGGAATGATCATCGGTAACGAATAACGAAGCATCTTTTTCAGCAAGCCCTTTTTTTCAAAATGAAAGGTCAAATACTGGTAGAGGTGGCATCCCAAAAATAAATATGTGCTTTCCGCGATATGGCCGATGATAAACGCTAAAAGATAGCCAGTTACGCCCATATGGAAAACCATGATGAAGAGGATACTGACTAAAGAAAACGTCAAGGCATAAATGATATCGCCGATGACATGGGAACCCACTTTTTCTAAGCTCCGCGTAAAGGTACGGCTGATATCGGTGAATTGGGCCATGAAAGACATCGCTACCAACAGATAACCGAATCCTTGGATTTGTGAGATTTGGTTAATCAAGGGAGCAAAGCAAAGGAAAATAAGATGTCCTACTGTCGTAATAATCAATCCAATCGAGTAGACGGCTTTCTTATTGGATGCCTTTTCCATGGACATACGGAAGACCGCTTCGGTGATGCCAAGCGATAAGAAAATCATGAGTAAATCACTGGCGTTGACGAGTAAATCAATCGTGCCTGTTTGTTCAAGCGTTAAATAGTATGTGAACAAAGGTACAAAGATGAAAAGAATGAGTTTGGTTAAAACTCCCCCGACAGTAAATAAGAGCGCATGTCGTGTTAACTTATTCGTTCCGGCCATGTTTTTCTTGCCACCGTTTCATCTTCTCGTTGTACTTTTCTTCTTTTTCGATTTTTTTGATGAGCCGATTCTTCGCCCTTCGGTCGAATTCATAACGATACCAACGTAAAGGGAGGTTTTCGTAGCGATTATCTTTGGGTCTAAGCATGCCCCAGAAATAGACTCTTTGTCCCCGGTCATTGGTCATAACGTCTTTTTTGAGTTCACCGATATAATCAGTTTGTTGCATCCTTAGGGTCAGTATCGGGCCACCACTACAACCAAAGATAC
>CALMWE010000334.1 GCA_937873795.1 uncultured Caryophanales bacterium | reverse complement strand
GAAGAATCCTTGGAGTAGTTGACCAATTTGGTCACATCGCCGTTGGACATAATCTTGATTTCGTTTTTCCAGTTTTTGATTTTGGTGGTTTTTAAACCGATATCGATGACTTCGCCTTTAAACCCATCGACTTCAATGATGTCACCGACATCGAAATGACGTTCGAAGATGATAAATAACCCGCTGATGATATCGTTAATCAATTTTTGGGCACCTAAACCAACGACAAGCCCTAAAATACCAAGGCCTGCTAAGGCAGGAAGAACATTGATGCCCCAAATGGCTAAGATCGCCAAGATTGCAATCACGGCCACTGAGTACCGGGTCAAGCTCATGCTGACTTTGGAAATCGTCAACCGGCGTTTTTGCAAAGGACCGCTTCGCGAAGCGAAACGATCGAGTGACAACTTGACCACTTTGATGATAATCAAAGCAACGAAGATTGTTACGATGCTGCCGATGACGGAAGCAATACTTTTTACAATGAAATCATACATATCGGATAAGAATTGTCCGATTTGGGCCCACGTGACAGCATCCCAAACCATGAAGACCGCTAAAACGGCCCCTAAAAAGCCAATCAACATCAGCCCATAAAGGAGGATGGCAACACCGCGTCTGAGAGCAATTCCTTTGCGCTTCATGTGGGCGATGCTGAAGACGAAAATACAGGCTAAGGCTAGGACAATGCCGATGGTCAAGACAAGATTCCAAGAAGGGGAATTCAAAAACATACTGAGCATGAAAATCACCTCATTCGTATTTTAAACCAAAAACGGTCAGTTTTGCTATTCGGTTCTTAAAGCCACAACCGGGTCTTTTTTCGACGCGATACGGCTGGGGAATAATCCGGCCACTAAGGTCAAGATCGTGCTGAGCACAATCAACCCGATGGCGGTCGGTATCGTCAACACTGAGAATCCGGCAACGCCGATGTAGCGTTCGATAATCAAGTTGACCGGGAAATTTAACAAGATGGCGAGGCCGATACCTAAAATACCGGATCCAAACCCGATGAGCATGGTTTCAGCGTTAAAGATGCGGGCGATATCTTTTTTACGGGCACCCAAACTGCGCATGATGCCGATTTCTTTGGTCCGTTCCACCACCGACACATAGGTGATGATGCCAATCATGATGGAGGACACTAACAAGGATATCCCTGCAAAAGCGGCCAGAATGATCGTAATTGTATTAATCAAGCTTGAGATGGTTGTGGAAATAGTTTCGGCCAAATCGGTGTAAACGATGGTATCTTCATCGGCTTTGCCGACGTTGTAAGCATCAATATAATCTTTGATTGCGTCTTTCGAATCAAACGAAACCGGATAGATTTGCACACCGGTGGGCGTGGTATCTCCACCCAACGTCCGCATCACGGTTTGATAGGTGACTTGGGTGTTGAAGGCGGTCCCCGTCAAAACGTTGACGGTCGGGCTGGCGATTTGAGCGGTCACGACCTCGGAGGTCGCGGCTAACGTTAAGACATGTTCAGTCAGAAGGGTCGTATAGTTCAAACCGGTCGAAAGCAGTTCGCTCGAGGCCTCGGGATTGACGCGCATGATTCCTGAGATTGAAATCTCAACCGCGGACGGATCAAGGAACATCGATTCATAGTCTGTTCCGGGAATGAATTTGCTTCCGGAAGTTTGATAATAAACATCGTTCGGGATAATTTTGAAACTCTTGTCAAGGAAGTCACTGAAATCATACGATTCGTTGATGTCCACGCCTAGCGCTTCCAAGATGGTCACGTCGACACGGTTTTGGGTATCCACCACCAGAAGCAATTGATCGTAGGTGGTCGGATAAGTACCCGCTAACAAATCATATTGCGATTGAATGAAATTGGGATTGTCAGGGATCTCGCTGAAGACACTGTTGCCCGCGGAGAAAAAGCTTCCCCCGCCGACTTTGGTTGCGACTTTGATGTAACCTCCGGCATCGGTATGGGCGACCAGGTTCATGGCAACGGAACGGGTATACGAAATCGAATTGACCAAGGTCGGATCGATCTGATCAAGATAGGCCAAGAAGGTATCGTCGATTTTGTTGGTGTGAAGCGTGGTATTGGCCGCGGAATCATACGAATAAATCGTCGTTCCGGTGGGATATTCGCTCGTATTTTCGGAAGAACCCGTCATCGAATCGATGGTCTCTTGTCGACGGGACATGAAATCGGTCGAAACGGTCGAATTGATCGTAATCGGGAATCCCGCTAACGTATCGCTTTGCATGACGTTGACATAATCGGTCATACCGTTGGAAATGGCTAAAACTAGGGCGATACCGATGATGCCGATGCTTCCGGCCATCGCGGTAATGATGGTACGTCCTTTTTTGGTTAATAGGTTTTTGAAGCTCGTCTTAATCGCGGTCGGATAGGACATCGACGTTTTCTTGGTGATCAAGCGTGACGCTCCAGCCGGACTGTCGGCAGCGATCGGCCGGGTATCTTCAATGACTTGACCATCGAGCAAACGGACGATGCGGTCGCTGTATTGTTCGGCGATTTCACTGTTATGGGTCACCATGATAACCAAACGGTCTTGGCTGATTTTTTTGATCAAATCCATGATTTGGATGCTGGTCTTGCTATCGAGCGCACCGGTCGGTTCATCGGCTAAAAGGATTTTCGGATTGTTGACCAAAGCACGGGCAATCGCCACGCGCTGCATCTGTCCGCCGGACAGTTGGTTCGGGCGTTTGTGGATATGGTCTTGCAGCCCCACTTCTTTTAAGACTTGAAGAGCGCGGGCTTTACGTTCTTTGGCGGATACACCCGAAAGACGAAGCGCCATGTCGACGTTATCCAAAATGGTCAAGTGGGAGATCAAATTGTAGTTTTGGAAAACGAACCCCACGGTGGAGTTGCGGTAAGCATCCCAATCGCTTTCGACGAAGTCTTTGGTGGACTTGCCATCGATGAGTAAATCACCACTGGTGTAGCGGTCCAGACCACCGACAATGTTTAAAAGTGTGGTCTTTCCACTGCCGGAAGGTCCGAGAATGGAAACGAATTCGTTATCTTGAAAACGGAGGTTCACACCATTGAGAGCATGGTCCATGAGTCCGGTCGTTTGGTAACTTTTTTTAATGTTTTTAAGTTCTAGCATAGTTTGTTCCTCTAAGTACGATACACACGATACCACATTTGTGGTAGACCGAACCAAAATTCGCTCAGGTTGCACATCGAGGGGGTTAGTTGGTAAAACAAAAGCGGCTTGTGAGCCGCCTCCGTCTTTCAATCAATTTTTATTTATTCTTCGGAAGTTAACGTAAAACTTCCAATATCTGGATAGGTTGTGGGCGCATTTTTATAATCCACCAGATAACTCTCGGTGGCTTCGGAAGATTGGGTTGCATAGCGGACTAAGTTATAGTTTTCGAACAAGAGTTCCATGGTTTGAAACCCACCGGCAACCATCGACAAATAGAGTTTGTAATAAAGATGTCCGTCGCCTTTGGATTGGTACA
>CALMWE010000333.1 GCA_937873795.1 uncultured Caryophanales bacterium | reverse complement strand
ATCCAGTTGGTAGGAGGTAAGAAACATGAGTATGACAGATCCAATTGCCGATATGCTTACTAGAATTCGTAACGCGAATGCACTTCATTACGAAACCGTGTCGATGCCTTCAAGCCGACTCAAAGCACAAATCGCGCTTATATTAAAAGAAGAAGGATTCATCGTTGACTACAAAGTCACCGGTGATTTAAAAAAGACTTTAACCATCACCCTTAAATATGGTGAAGGCGGCGTCAAAGTTATTTCTGGTCTTAAGAAGATTAGTAAACCAGGTCTTCGGGTTACCGTCCCAGCCGATCGGCTTCCACGCGTGCTCAAAGGGTTAGGTATTGCTATCATCTCGACTTCGCAAGGAGTCATTACCGATAAAAAAGCCCGTGCCTTAGGCATCGGTGGCGAAGTTATCGCGTATGTATGGTAGGAGGAAAACACCATGTCACGTATTGGAAACAAAGTCCTTGATATCCCAGCCGGTGTAACCGTCTCGGTCTCAGGCAATGTCGCCACCGTCAAAGGTCCTAAAGGTAGCTTAGAACTCAAGATTCCAGCCGGAATCACTGTAGATATCAAAGCCCCACACATTCATGTGTTACGGTCCGATGACGCACAACAAAACCGCGAAAACCATGGCACAACCCGGGCGTTATTACATAATGCTATCGTCGGTGTGTCGACCGGTTTCTCTAAGAAACTTGAACTCGTAGGTATCGGGTTTAAAGCCACGATGCGTGGAAGCGATGTCGTTCTCGACATTGGTTACTCCCATGAAGTCGTCGTTCACCCGGTCTTAAATTCGAAAATTTCGGTGCTTAATCCAACGACCGTTGTCGTGGAAGGTATCGACCGTCAAGCAGTCGGTCAAACTGCCGCTGTTATCCGCGCCCATCGCGAACCAGAACCTTACTTAGGTAAAGGTATCAAGTATAGTGATGAAGTTGTTCTTCGTAAAGAAGGCAAACGCGCTGGTAAGAAGTAAGCGATAGGAGGAAAGTACACATGATTACAAAAGAATCAAAGAATGTCGTCCGCCAAAGACTGCATGCACGC
>CALMWE010000332.1 GCA_937873795.1 uncultured Caryophanales bacterium | reverse complement strand
TGATGTATTTACGGAGGTCCAATAAGATGAAATCGACGGTTTCGTGTTCGAGGATGTAGTCTTTCGAGATTTTATTCGGAGTGGGTTCGTTGACCTTCAGCATATCCATCAGGATATTACGAAAATAAACGACGTCTTCCTCATTCAAATCAAGGTATACGACGGCATACGCCAATAATTCTTCAATCAATTCACCGATCATAGTCAGTCTCCTTTCGCTCCATGTGACAATGCAAGATTTATTTATTATAGCATCATCATCGAAACGATGGGGATGAAATTTTAAGCGTTTTATCCTTTGATTTGCGTGAATAAATCGAGGCTTGGTAAGGTGGCCCCGTCATAGGTGAAGAAGGTTTGGTTGGCCCACGAACATTTGGAGTTGGCGTCCGCCCAGCCTGCGCCTTTAAGGGGAAGCCACGCGCCTTCCCAATAGAAGACACCGTATCCGTTACTTAAAGAAGCGACCGCGGCGATGATGTCGCGGATGAGGTTGGCCTGTCCTTGGACGGAGACGTCATAGCCACTAAGGGCTTGGCCACCGCTTCTGCTGAATATGTTACTTGCCCAAGCGTGAGGGGCATAGGTAAATCCATAGGCGGTTTCCGCGATCGTGATCTTCTTTGCGGGGAATTCACTAGAGACGGCATTCAAGCAATTTTGAAGGGTTGTAAGACCGTTTTGGAAATGATAATACGAGTAGCCGGATAATCCGATGATGTCGTAATCAAGGTCATCGAATTGATGATAGTAGTTTTTGATGAAGTCGATCCCGGTCATGCCTTTGGCGATGTGAATCATCGTGAGGATGTCCGGATCGATGGTGTTGACGGCATCCAAGGCCGCACTCATGTATAAGTGAAGGTTGGCACTTCCGTTAGGTGCGGATATACTCGATGAAATCGAACTTCTTTGGCTGATG
Source organism: uncultured Caryophanales bacterium (assembly GCA_937873795.1). Taxonomy (GTDB): domain Bacteria; phylum Bacillota_I; class Bacilli_A; order RFN20; family CAG-826; genus CALMWE01. The sequence continues at coordinate 502 of CALMWE010000332.1, read as the reverse complement.
TAATAGGGATTATCGCCGGTTAATGAAGTATTCGTGCCACCGGGATAAGACGTAAACATCCCGTTGGTGGTTTCGTTCCCGAGTTGAACCATATCCGGAAGGGCGTCGACTTGTTGAAGACTCGTCAACGTGGTTTGGACATATTCGTTGATGGCCATGGCAACGTCCGCACTGGAAGGTAAATCCGCCCAATCTTTGGGCATCACTTGTTTTCCGGGGTCGGCCCAGAAATCAGAAAAGTGATAATCGAGAAGGAGTTTCATGCCCGCCGCTTTGGCGTGACGTGCCATCGGTAACACGGTTTCGATATCGCAGATACCCCCACCGTAAGGAACAAGCTCATCACCGACATGGTTAAAGGGATCGTTCCATAGACGGATACGGACATAATTGACGCCGTGGTCTTTGAGAATCCGATAGACCGATTCGGCTTGGCCTTCGTCGTTATAGTATTGACCGCCCATGGCGTAGACTTGCTCCACCATCGAAATATCGATGCCTA
>CALMWE010000331.1 GCA_937873795.1 uncultured Caryophanales bacterium | reverse complement strand
CTCGCGGTGCCCATGAAATGATGACGCTTTTCAAAAAGATCCATGACAAAGGCACAACCGTTGTTTTGGTGACCCACGACATGAACATCGTTTTACGCTACGCCACGCATGTGGTGGTCATGAAAGATGGTGCCATTGTCCGTGAAAGCGACCCAATCTCGTTATTTGCTTCGGATACCTCCGAATTTGCTTTGGAAATCCCGCTTCTTTATCAATTTGCCAAGAAACTTCAAGACCGCGGAATGGCGATTGATTTGACTCACATCCGTTCGATTGAAGATTTAGTCTCCCAAATTAAGAAGGGAGGCGTCCGTAAATGAAAAGTCTGACCTTAGGACGCTATGTCCCTTATAAATCCGCGATTCATAAACTCGATCCACGCATCAAATTGTTTGGTCTCATCTTATTGATGGTGGCGGTTTTTATCAAGTTCACCAGCGTGGAAATGAACTTCATCATGTACGGCGTGATTTTCGTCGTCATTTTGATTTTACTTTTGCTTTCACACATCAATCCGTTGGCCTTATTTAAGCAATTAAAGGCGTTGTGGCTGATGATTGTCTTCCTGTTGGTCATTAATGTCCTTATGCCCGGCGACCCCGCCTACGGCTTCTGGGATATCGGCTTCATGAAGATTTACTTCAGTGCGATTTATCAAACCCTCTACATTGTCATTCGCCTCATTTTGATGGTGGGCTTGACCATGATTTTGACATCGACCACGAGACCTTTGGATTTGACTTATGCTTTGGAATGGTATTTGACCCCTTTGAAAGTCATCCGTTTCCCGACGCATGAAATCGCGATGACGATTTCCATTGCGTTACGCTTTATCCCGACGCTCTTGGATGAAACCAACCGCATCATGAAAGCCCAAGAATCCCGCGGCGTCGATTTCAAAAACGGCAAACTCGGAGAGAAAATCCGGGCGGTTGTTTCGCTCATCGTTCCTTTGTTCATTTCGGCCTTCCAACGCAGCGAAGAACTCGCCAACGCCATGGAAGCCCGTGGTTATGATCCCAGCGCCAAGCGCACCCGTTATCGGGTGATGAC
>CALMWE010000330.1 GCA_937873795.1 uncultured Caryophanales bacterium | reverse complement strand
CTGGACGTGAACGCGGAGATGGTGAAGCAGGGGGCGGCTTGGGCTTATCGCCAGTGTGTGACACGATGTTACATAAGTGACTGTTATGCAAAAGGATACCGACATAACCGAATGTTCCTCCATTCGTAGCCTACGAGCCCATGCGGAATGGGAAACGATTCCGTATGAAGCGGCTCGGACAATGTAATCCGTGGGGCAACCCAGGAGACCGAACCGTGAGGCGAGGCCAACTCTGCCAGCATCAGGTGGTAGGAAACTAGGCTCCAGAGGCAAGGTAAAAATAACTGAATCGTCGATAAAGTCCGTCATAGGCAAACTGCTAAAGATGCTGAGAAGCAGTAACCAAAAGGTGGGCGTTCAGGTTTAGGAGCTATTGACTCTCCTAACGAGGATGGCGTAACGCCGGACGATAGACGACACCTAACCCTCTGATTTGTCACTTATGTGGAACGTGGTAAGCCCGTATCTTGGCCTTTGGGCAGGCGAACCGCAAGGAACGTTGATCGAGATGCGGGTAGAGGATGTCGGAAAAAGCGAAAGCGGTCCTGTAATGGGATGGATAGGGGTTCAAACTTTGCCCCAACTCGAAAGAGTGCAGACTTCCGACGGGTCTCGAATCACGAGAGAACTTGTAGAACCGAAAGAACGGAGGCCAGCAAGATGATAGGAGCGAAAGCGACTGCTGCGGCCTTCGGCGAAGAGGTCGGCTGGCATGCCATTGATTGGACGAAAGCCAACCGAGTCGTTAGAAGGCTGCAAGCGCGTATCGTGAAGGCAGTACAGGAAGGAGACTGGCGCAGAGTGAAAAGACTGCAACGGTTTCTGACCAACTCGTTTTCAGGAAGGGCCTGTGCCGTAAGACGAGTCATCGAGAACAAAGGGAAGAATACGCCGGGCGTCGATGGAGAAACATGGAACCACCCGGAGGCGAAAACCAGAGCGGTCTTGTCGCTCAGGAAGCGGGGATATCGACCCCGTCCACTGAGGCGGATTTACATACCGAAAGCAAACGGTAAACAGCGTCCACTGGGCATTCCCACGATGAAGGACCGGGCGATGCAAGCACTGCATCTGTTAGCCTTGGAACCGGTTGCGGAAACAACGGCGGACCTGAACTCCTACGGGTTCCGGAGAAACCGGAGAACCCAAGACGCAGCAGAGAAACTGTTCCACGTCTTGGCAAAGGATTATTCCCCTAAATGGATACTGGATGCGGACATCACCGGATGCTTCGACAACATCAGCCATGAGTGGCTCATCGCCAACATTCCCATGGATAAGGACATTCTGAGGAAATGGTTGAAGTGCGGCTTTATCGAGAAACAGCGTCTATTTCCCACGCAAGCGGGAACGCCACAGGGGGGAATCATCTCCCCGACACTGGCTAATATGGCGTTGAATGGCATGGAAAAGACACTCCGAGATCGATTTGGAAACAAGGAAAAGAGGAGGCGTCTAAGCCAAATCAATATCGCTCGATATGCAGATGACTTTGTGATCACAGGTAGAACGGAAGAACATTTGGAACAAGCCAAGGAAAGCATCACGGAGTTTCTGAGGGAACGAGGCCTATCCTTGTCGCCCGAAAAGACACGGATTGCACATATCGACGAAGGGTTTGATTTCCTGGGGTGGAATTTTCGCAAATACGATGGGAAACTTCTCATCAAACCAGCGGAAAAGGACGTAACCAATCACGTTCGGAAAATTCAGGGAATCATCAAGGAAATGAGAACAGCCAAACAAGAAGACCTGATAAGACGCCTCAATCCATTGATCAAAGGATGGGCGAATTATCATTCAAACCAAGTGAGTAAGGCAACCTATCAAAAGGTTGACCACTTAACCTGGCAAAAACTCTGGAAGTGGGCAAAGCGAAGACACCCCAATAAAGGTCTGCGATGGATCAAAGGCCGATATTTTCACAGAGTGGGACACCGCGACTGGATATTTGGGGTCAGGACGAAAACGAGAGAGGGTGAAGGACTGTATCGGTTGGCTTTCCATGCCGACACCCCCATCCGCCGACACGTCCAAATCAAGGCAGAAGCTAACCCGTTCGATCCGAAATGGGAGATTTACTTTGAAGAACGGGAAGCTCGGCTTATGAACCGGGTTTTGACCGGAAAGCTAAAGTCACTGTGGAAGCAACAGGAAGGCACTTGCCCAATCTGCCAACAGCAATGCACCTTAAACCAAGAATGGGTGATTCACCATATCACCCATCGGGCAAAAGGGGGAAGTGACACGTTGGACAACTTGCAATTGCTCCACGGAAACTGCCATCGTCAAGTCCACGCCAAGCATGAACTCGATGAACTGCCGGTTCTGCAATGAAAAGCAGGACTTATAGAGGCTTGAGCCGTATGAAGGGAAACTTTCAAGTACGGTTCTTAGGGGAGGGAGCGGTAGTAATGCCGCTTCCTTACCCAACACCTCAAGGATCAGTCGCTGCTGAGGCTGGAAGCGGAAGCCAAGGCGGCAAAACGCGGACTGTGGGGACTGCCGGAAGCGGAACGCTGCCCGCCCTGGGACTGGCGCAAGAATACGTGCCCAACGTCAGGCGCAGCGCCAGCGCCCGCCTCACCGGCGGCCCGTGCGCCGAAACCGGCCACTAGCGGCGGTTTCACCTGCGCCGGCAAGCGGCGTTGCAAGGAAATGAGCAGTTGCGAAGAGGCGAAATTTTACCTCACGACCTGCGGGGTCGGTTCGCTGGATGGGAACAAGGATGGCATGCCGTGTGAGACGTTGTGCCGGGGTCGATAGAATAAAAAAGCCAGCCCGAGGGCTGGCTTCATTTAGGCAATTTTTGCGGGAACTCAGTTTTGATTGATATTACTTAAAAATTGGTGCTCGAATCCGTCAGTGCAACTTTTTTCGTCCTTGACTTAAGTCTTTTACGAAGTTCACAAAGTTTTTTACTTCTTCAGGGTCATTCAAAGCAGATAATGCAAAATCCCTCAAAATATTTTGGTGAATCTCTTTCCTTCCCAAGATGTGATGATTGACTGCGATATTAAAATGTCTTGCTGCTCGAATAATGATGTTGCGATCAAATGTTTTTGACATACGGTGCTCCCATTTTGGAGCCCCGCAAAAACGCCTAAAAGTTAATAATAACAAAAAATTCGATTAAAGCAACTTTTCCTTGCTTCCCGTGCAGGGCAATCGCGCTATG
>CALMWE010000329.1 GCA_937873795.1 uncultured Caryophanales bacterium | reverse complement strand
AGCGTCAAAGCAATCCTTGAAGGAAAAGCGGATAAACTTCCCGAACAAGCCTTTCTCTACGTCGGAACTATCGAAGATGCGTTCAAGAAAGCGGAGACTCTTAAGTAATGGCCCGTCTGCATTTAGTGATTCTTACCCCCCGCAGCAAAACGTTCGAAGGGGACGTCGATGTTTTAAACGTACCGACGAAAACGGGACAAATCGGTATCTTGGCAGATCACTATCCCTTGATTGCCACCATTCCCACGGGCATATTCCATTACGTCATTGATAATGTGACGACGCTTTATGCTATTTCCGGCGGTGTCGTTTCCGTCCAAAAAGAAAAAACCATCCTTCTTGCGGAAGCCATGGAACGTCCCGAAGAGATTGATATCATTCGGGCACGGGAAGCCAAAGCGCGTGCCGAAAGCCTGTTGGCCTCCAAATCTCCGGACATTGACATCGAACGGGCACAAGCCGCCTTGATGAGAGCCATCAACCGGATCCGCGTTTACGAAAATTACCGTTAATCAACCAAACAAAAAGCAAGCCGGTCGGCTTGCTTTCTTTTTTTATTGAATCGACTTTTTGTAGGCTTCTTCGATGGTCGCCACGATGCGGTCGAATTCTTTTTCTTCTTCCATATCGTTGAGTTGCAACCAGAGGATTTTCTTTTCAGGAACTTTGTAGTTCTTGAAAAGTCTCTTAAGGACATCGTAATAGTGGCCATAGTGGAAGTTCAAATAGTCTTCTTGACCCTTTTCGATGGCACGGCCTCTTTTGCGGACATTGGCGAAGAGCTGTTCGGTCGGACGGACCAACACGATTTGTAAATCCAAATCCGGAATCCGTTTGAGGTGTTCGTCGGCAATGGCGTAGGTCAAGGCGACTTCCATCGCGGACATCAAGCCTTCCAAACGAAGAAGTTCGGTAAAGACCAGGTTGGAATAGAGCGTGGAGTCGCAGATGACGTTCGGTTCATCCTTGGTTTTCCACATTAAGAGGAAAAGCGAGCTGTAGAACGCGTTTTGCGAGAGCATCGCGAACGTTTCTTTGTCGTTATAGAAATAAGGAAGGTACTCATTTTTCTCGACCGGTTCCTCAAGCAACTTACATCCGTAATATTTGGCTAATTTTTTAGAAAGCAGCGACTTGCCGGATCCGATGGGTCCAATGATTCCTAATCTCATGATTTATCCCCCAAATGCTTTAGCATTAATAAAATTAATTATAGGCAACGACGTTCATAGTGTCAAAGTTATTTGCCCGCTTTTTGATTGCTTTTGACGCGGTCCTCAATGGTTTGAATAATCGCGGCAAATTCTTCCGGGTCTTCCATATCACGGATCGGCAACCAAAGGACTTTTTCGTCCCCGATGTGGTAATGATGGAAAATACGGCGAAGGGCAGGATAGTAATTTGCGTTATGGAACGTCAAATAATCTTCTTGTCCTTGCTCGATGTCGCGTCCACGTTTATAGACGTTGGCAAAGAGTTGGGCGTTGGTGCGTTCCACCACAACGGTCAAATCCAATTCCGGTAAATGGCGCATATCGTTATCGGCGATGGCATAAGTCAAGGCCGCTTGACGGCAGGTCATCATGCCTTCGAGGCGCATGATTTCGCAGAACACCAAATTGGAAAGCATCGTCGAGTCACAGATGACGTCGGGATTGTTCCGTTGGTCATAGAAAAGCAGAAAAAGATCGCTGTAGAAAGCGTTTTGGGCGATGAAGCACATTTCCGTCTTTTGATTATAGAAAATCGGTAGAAAGGGGCTTTTGGCCACCGGTTCTTCGATCAGGGTGTAATGATAGTAGTCAGCAAGTTTTTGGGATAGCAAGGATTTTCCTGCTCCCGTAGGCCCAATAATGCCAATACGCATGGTCAATCTCCTTTGGAAAACCAAAAAGTACGCTCGAAAAGCGAACCTAGGCTTTCGCGCAAGTTAACGGCTCGTGGTGATTTGCATCGCGTCAATTTTCGCGATGATGGATTTGATTTCTTCGTCGTCGTTCAGATCATGAACGGGCAACCAAAGAATTTTAGAATCGGGAATTTTATAGTTTTTGAAAATCCGTTTAACGGTGTCGTAATACGCACCGAAAACGAATTCAAAATACTCGTCTTGATCTTTTTCGTAAGGACGCGAAGACTTGCGGACGATTTCCATCAGTTCTTCTTCTTTACGCACCAAAACGATATGTAAGTCATAGCTAGGCAAACGACGCATATGGTCTTCCGAGACCGAGAAGGTCAAGGCGGCTTCGGTGGCGGTCATGATGCCGCACAAACGAAGGATTTCCGTATACGCCAAATTTCCAAAAATCGTTTCGTCAGCAACGATATTCGGATTGTCTTTATTAAGGATTGACGATAGAAAGAGTGAGCTGTAGAAAGCTGTTTGCGAGAGCAGTGCGAACGTTTCTTTGTCTTTGTAAAAGTGAGGCAAATACTCGTTCTTCTCGGTCGCTTGCTCAATCAACTTAGCGTGATAGTAAGCGGCGAGTTTTTTGGAAAGTAATGTTTTTCCTGCTCCGGTCGGCCCAATGATACCAATTCTCATGTTCCCTCCCAAGGATATTTCACTACA
>CALMWE010000328.1 GCA_937873795.1 uncultured Caryophanales bacterium | reverse complement strand
CCGTGGAAGGCAAGAAAATCGAGTTCGAAGATTTACTCGGTTTTGCCGAAAAAGTCCGAAACAACTGGTAAATCCTCGGCTTATCCAAGCGACCTTAACGGGTCGCTTTTTATTTATAACCGACGCCTCTTTTGATATAATCAAACCATAACGAAGTGAAAGAAGGCTATAAGAATGGAAGAATATGTGTTGGAAACTGTGGGTCTGTCCAAGCAGTTCAATAGCTTTTTCGCTCTTAACGATGTGAATATGCACGTCCGCCGCGGCGACATCTACGGATTCGTCGGTAAAAACGGCGCCGGCAAAACAACCTTAATCCGGATCATCACGGGAGTGGCGGAGAAAACCTCCGGTAAGTTTTTCCTGTTCGGGGAAAAGAATCCGGCGAACTTCGTCAAAAGCCGTTCCAAAATCGGCGCTGTCGTGGAAAACCCGGCGATTGCCTTGAATATGAACGCCCATGATAACTTGATGTGCCAATGCACGCTTTTGGGCATTCCCGAACCCTCCAAAAAAATCCGCGAAGTCATGGACACTGTAGGCCTTACTCCCTTATTGGAAAAACGAAAGCTTTTAGCGAAGAACTACTCGTTAGGCATGCGTCAACGCCTCGGCATCGCCATGGCCCTGATTTCGGATCCTGAGTTTTTACTGCTCGATGAACCGACCAACGGACTGGATCCCGAAGGCATTAAGGATATGCGTCTTTTGTTAACGAAGCTGGCCAAAGAAAAAAATGTCACGATTTTGATCAGCAGCCATATTTTGGGCGAACTCAGCAAGCTCGCCACCTGCTATGGCTTTATTGACCATGGCAAACTCATCGAAGAAATTTCCGCCGAAGAACTTGAAAAGCGGTGCCAAAAAGCCGTGGTGCTCTCGATGGCTAATCCCTCTTCCTCGATTCCGGTGCTTCAAGGGTTAGGAATTTCGAAAGAATCGTTAGAGGTCATTGAAAAAGGCATCCGCGTCTTTGGAGACCACAACTTATCGGATCTCATCGTGGCCCTCGCCAAACAGGGCATCATCGTGAATAACATCCATGAACAAAATGAAGACCTGGAAGGTTATTTCATCAACCTGATCGGAGGTAACCACCATGAATAACGTCCTTCAAACCCCGAAAAAAACCATGTTTGGTAAAATTGCGGCTTATTTCAAGGATCTTTGGAGTTTAATCCGTCTTGATTTCTATCGCGCGATTAAAGATAAAAGCGTGATTGTCATCACCGCGGTGGTGGCCGGTTATTCCCTGCTTTATGTCCTGCTCGGTTACTTTTTCGAAGCCCTTGATACCTCGCTTTTTACTGCGCGCGACACGGTGATTCTTTCGACCCAACTATCCAGCATGCCGTTTTTGGTGGTGTCCATCCTGATTTGCATTTTTATCGGTAAAGACCTCAACTACGGGACGATCCGGAATAAAATCATCGCCGGATACAGCAAAAAGCAGATCTATGTCTCCACATTGCTCGTGGCTTTGGTCATGGCGTTTGCCTTACTTTTCCTTTACCAAATTCT
>CALMWE010000327.1 GCA_937873795.1 uncultured Caryophanales bacterium | reverse complement strand
TTAACGAACGGGATACTTGCTTGATGGCATCGATTTGGGCGGCGGCTCCGACACGCGACACGGAAAGACCGCTATCGATGGCAGGACGTTGACCGGCGTTGAATAAATCGGTCATCAAGAAGATTTGACCGTCGGTAATGGAAATAACGTTGGTTGGAATGTAAGCTGAAATATCTCCGGCTTGGGTTTCAATAATCGGAAGTGCGGTAATTGAGCCTCCGCCCAAGGATTTGTTGAGTTTGCAGGCTCGTTCCAATAGCAGTGAGTGCAAATAGAAAATATCACCCGGATAGGCTTCGCGGCCCGGTGACCGTTTGAGTAATAGGGAAAGCGTTCGATAGGCAATGGCGTGTTTCGACAAATCGTCATAGACAATTAAAACGTCTCTTCCTTCCTCCATCCATTCTTCGGCAATGGCACATCCGGCATAAGGAGCTATCCATTGCAGCGGAGCGAGTTCGGAAGCGGTCGCGCTGACCACGGTGGTATAGGCTAAAGCACCAACTTTCCGTAGTTTTTCAACGATGTTGGCAACGGTGGAATTTTTTTGACCGATGGCCACATAAACGCAGCGGACGTTTTGATCTTTTTGGTTGATGATGGTATCAATGGCTATGGCAGTTTTACCGGTTTGGCGATCACCGATGATGAGCTCGCGTTGACCCCGTCCAATCGGAATCATGGAGTCGATGGCTAAAATACCGGTTTGCAGTGGCTTGTTGACCGGTTCACGTTCCATAACACCCGGAGCAATCCGTTCGATGGGACGATGTTTCTTGACCTCGATAGGGCCTAACCCATCGATTGGTTGCCCCAATGAATTGACGACACGGCCTAAAAGTCCTTCACCCACTGGCACTTCAACAACTTGGCCGGTGCGTTTGACGACATCGCCTTCTTTGAGATGACGGTCGCTTCCAAGTAAAACGGCGCCAACTTGGCCTTCCTCAAGATTGAGGACCATTCCGTAGACATCTCCCGGGAAAAGCAAAAGTTCGTTGAGCATGGCTTTATCAAGACCGTAAATGATGGCAATTCCATCACCGACGCTCATGACGGTTCCGACGTCATCGCTGGCGTAACGGTGCTCATAACTTTTGATTTCTTGTTTGATTAATGTTGAGATTTCGCTTGCGTTAATTTTCACAGTGATCACTTTCCTTTAAGCAATTGACTTTGCAAAGACGTCAGCATGTTCGCAATCGAGCCGTCATAAATACGATCGTGAATGATCACTTTGACGCCTCCGATAAGGTCGGACTCGATTTCATTGGTCAATTCAACATGAGTTCGGCTTTGCAAACTAAGTGCGCGCTCGATTTCCGCGATTTTCTCGGGACTGAGCGGTAGGGTGGAGTATACAACTCCTTCTTCAATGTGCAAGAAGGCATTGGAAACTTGTATAAACGATTTGGCAATGTCATTGAAATCACGAATCCGTCCACGATCGACGAGGACTTTGATAAATGAAGCCAAAGAAGGCAAGTCCGAAGTGCCAAAGAGCTTGTCGATGGTCTTCCGTTTTTCATCCGTGGTGACAAAAGCGCTTGAAAGCAAAATACGGAATTCGGGATTGGCCTTGAACGCTGAAAGTAAAGCCTTCATCGCTTCTTTGTATTCGTTGACTTTTTTCTCCTCGA
>CALMWE010000326.1 GCA_937873795.1 uncultured Caryophanales bacterium | reverse complement strand
TTCCCGAAGCCCACTTAGGCGAGCATAGCAATTTTGGGACATGGGGCGTCATGATCGGTTTTGTGATTATGATGATCCTCGATGTCGCCTTGGGGTAAAAAAACATGATACGTACATTACCGATGGCTAAAGCCGTCAAAGAAAAAGAAGCCAATCCGTCGATCCGTTTGGTCGATGTCCGGACGCCCAGCGAATACCGCGAAGGCCATCTTCCCGGCGCAATCAACATCCCGCTGCAAGAACTCCGCCGCTTCTTGGTCACCATTCCCGACAAGAACGAAAAAATCTTCGTCTACTGTGCGCATGGATTCCGTGCTTCGCAAGCCGCAGACGGTCTATTCCGTTTAGGCTATGTCGATATCACCAACATCGGTGGCATCGCCGATTATTCCGGTCGCATCGAGTAAGAAACAAGCCCTTCAAAAGGGCTTTTCTTTTTTTGCCGCAATTCACATATTTAGAAAGCCACGCATGGACATGGTATAATCGAAATCGTTAAGGAAAACCACGCATGAAAAAGATCTTACGCTTGTTATCCATCTTGCTTGTCATCTTCGGAATGGTGAGCTTAGGGCTCTACCTCTTCAGCAGCGATGCATTGGATATCGTTTATTACGATTACACCAGCGAGCAAGTCCCCGCTTCGTTTGATGGTTTTAAAATGGTCCAATTGACCGATATGCATAACCATTCGATCGAATACGCCAACACCAATCTGATTGACGAAATCGAAGCGATCAACCCGGATGCCGTTTTAATCACCGGCGACATGATCGATTCACATACCAAAAACCTCAACACGCAGACCGAACTGTTCCAAGGTTTAGAACCTTTTGATTCCTACTATGTCAACGGCAATCACGAAGTGACCAGCCGTTTTTTAGGTGAATTCCAAACCTTGACCCAAACCTATGGCGTGAACAATATAAACCGGACCAAAGCTACTTTGACGCGAGGAACCGACTCCATTTACCTGATCGGTGTGGATGATGGTTTACTCGAACAACAGGGTTTGTTCCGCTACAAAGATACCGGACTCATCAAGCAAAGCATTGAGGATATGACGGAAGAGTTGGATGATTCCGCATTGACCATTGCCCTTGCGCACCGTCCCAGACTTTATCAAAACTATCTCGATACCTCGATGGATTTAGTGTATTCGGGCCACTACCATGGCAGCCAAATCCGCTTCTTCGGCATCGGTTTTGCCGACCTTTTAGCCCCATGGTATGAAGGCGCCATGCACACCATCGATAACACCACCTTTATTACCAGTGCGGGACTTGGTTATTCCGTCGCTCCAATCCGTATCAACTGCAACGCGCAACTCGTGGTCACCACGCTCCATTCAGCCTAAAGTTTATCCTCACCTTAAAGGTGTTATAATGCTTTTGTATGCGAAAGGACGGGCTGAAACATGAACTATTTCTGGCGTAAGAATTTACCCACCATCATCCTTGGTGCGATCATTTCCGTCATTCCTTGGGGCGTGACCCTTTATCAGATGAATGACTACGATTATTCCCCCCTCGACGTCCAGACGACGGCGCAAACCACCACCGTGACGTTGGACACCGATGGCGATGCCCACTTTACCGACCGAAAAACCCGCGACATGACCTACACGGTCAGCGAACAATATCTTTACTACA
>CALMWE010000325.1 GCA_937873795.1 uncultured Caryophanales bacterium | reverse complement strand
CCTTTTCATTTGCTTTTTTGTTGAGTTTAGCGGTCGTCAAGAGTCGCCATCATCTCATCCACATTGACGACTTGACGGTCGGTATCGTTGGTGGCACGCGCGGATTCGATTTCCTCGAGTTCGCGTTCCGAAAAGAGTTCCCGGTTATGTTTAACAACGACGCGACTAATCGTTTTCCGTTCACTCATACATTCATGCCCTCTTTCAAACTAAATCCATTGTAGGACTTTCAGCGCCTTTTTTCAAAGAAAAAAACCGCGATTTTCCGCTAGTCGTTTTCTAGTACTTGAGAAAACAAAAGTGGCATCGCAGTTTTCGCGTTTTCCGGCGTTTAAAACTTTTTTTGATTTCGGTATTCGTCGGCCAAAATGGAATAGACGACGAGGTCGACATGGCGTCCGGTATGGTCGAGGAAGGCTTCGCGACGGCGCCCTTCACAGGTCATATGGCCTTTTTGCATGACGCGTCCGGATTGGTAATTATCCGCATGGTGTGTGGCTTCCAGACGATGGAGGCCGACATATTCGAACATGAATTTTTCGACGGCGAGAAGCGCTTCAGGCATAAGTCCCAAGCCCCAATACTTACGGGATAAGACCCAGCCGAGCACACCGCTTTCGTCATGTTCGTGCAAACCGACAAGATCGATGCAACCGATGACTTCGCCGATGCCTTTGAGTTCAAGGGCCCAACGGAACGTCGATGGATTTTCATAGGCTTGAATATTCCCCTCCAAAAACATCCGCGTGACTTCGATATTGGCATGCGGATTCCAGGTCAAATACTTGGTGACTTCGCTGTCTGAACAATAGTTGTCAAACATATTTTGGGCGTCGTCCAAACGAAAGCGACGTAAAATCAGTCGCGGCGTTTCTAAGGTATGGGTACCGAGTTTATTGATGGCCATATTAGGCAATCCTTATGAGGAACATCGGGCCCAAAATGACGACATGCCCGTTTTTGATGTCGAATTCTTCGAGTGAAATCAAATTGTAGTAACGGCCATTGGGAATATCCAGCACAAGTTCTCTGGTTCGGTTCGTCAAATTGAAAATGCCATAGAGAATGTCGTTATCTTTCGCCAACTGCGCATAGATGACATCGGGATTGGGATTTTTGATGATGTCAAAACGCGTGGCGATAAAGAAGATTTGAATTGTTTTCAAGAAAGTAAGCCGTTTGATGAAGTCATAGAAGCTTTGATCTTTGATTTTCAAATCCACCGTATCTTTATCAAAGATCGACGGACGATGTTTGGATTTGACTTCTTGTCCGGCATAGAGGAACCCCGTGCCGTTTTGGAAGAACGACCACGCAGTCAAGTTCTTGAGTTTGTTATCCCCGGTAAAGCGCGAGAAGATACGCTCTTGGTCATGGTTTTCAAGAAAGTGGATTTTACGGTAATCCGCGGGATAGATGTATTCTTGCGCGGCGACTTTATCCAAATATTCATCCAACGTGCCTTTACCTTCGAGGTAACGAAGCAAATACGGATACACATCATAATCGTAAAGGACATCGAACGCTTGATACATTTCGGCATCGCTTTGGCCGACATAGCCTTGGGCACGCAGCCATTTGATGAATCCCGGTT
>CALMWE010000324.1 GCA_937873795.1 uncultured Caryophanales bacterium | reverse complement strand
GAAGAATATCTCCGTGTACGTCTTTACGAAAACGTCGTCGGTGAAGAAGTTACACACAATTACCGTACCTTTGCAAAAACCACGAACTATTTAATTTACGATGATAACAACGCTCGCGTGAATGGCGAGTGCGTTGGAAATGGATTAAGCGTTCCTCCCTATACCTGCAGCGCTTCGAAAGAAGAAAACAGTGTCCGGGCGGAAGTCTTTGAATCTTCCAGCAATATTGTGGACTATACTTTTTTAGATTTATATCCCGAGGTTGTCATCCGTTACACCATCGTTATTTGGCTTGAAGGTGACGATCCCGATTGCACGTACTTACCTCCTATCGGAGCGAGCATGCAATTCGGGATGGTAATCTCAGCCCTTCTTGACGAAACCAGCGAAGCCTAATTTTTATCACTTTTTTTAAAAAGGATTTGATTCATCATGCAAAATAAAAACAAGCTAGCCTTGATGGCGACTTCTTTCATCATCTCCGCCCTGGCTGTTACTGCCGGGACTTTTGCATGGTTTGAGGTCTTAGACCTCACGGGAGCCACCGTCAGTGGCTCACTTCGCGGTGAAGGCGATACACTTCAAATGGGATTCCGAGTCAGCGAAATTTTGACCGAGGAAGAAAGACATCGGTACAATTTTACGCCGGACACCCATAACATCCCTGGGGATGGGTATGTCTATTGGACGGATACGGAGATTGAACCCGAAACGTTCGATTTTTTATACGCGCGCGAGGGATATTCCGCCGATCACACGGTCCTTCCCTTAACCAGTGGTAGTTTCCAGGAGGGTGACGATCTCGCTCTCTACGAACACGCGTTTTCTTCGGGAGGCGGCAGCGAACGTCTGCGGCCCATCGCCATTATCGCCAGCCGATCGAGTTATGTCGGATTCTCATTACTTTTCCGGATGGCCCATGTCACTCAGGAGAATCCGGATGATTATTCGCAAGGCGTTGCCGGCTATCACATCTACTTCGATTATGGCATGCGTTTCATCGGATCTAAAAACGTGACGCAGGCGCTCCGCATGGGAATTATTACTGATGAATATTCAGATATCGTCGCCCCCGCTTCAAAACACGCCGGAACAATCGCCGTTGGTGGGAGGATGGATTTTGACGGCAATGGTTATTATGATCTCACCACAAATAAAAATCCTGCTGGAAAGTACTATGAAATTGCTTATGGCGAGTTCGAAAATGAATTAGCTGAAGACAATTGGGGAACACCCAGTGGCGTCTACGTTGATCCCAACAAAGAAAACGACTTTTTCTATGACGCACAAAGTTTTATGTGGTCTTCCCCACTCATCAATGCAGTTCCAAAAACTGCTCGCTACAACCCAATATCGAAATATAATCCTCTTGGAATTCCTCTTGCCACAACTAATGACCTTGGTGTTGCCGAAATTAACTTCAACATATGGCTCGAAGGTTGGGACCACGCTTGCACCAACCAAATCGTGGCTGCCAGTTTCGGAGCCGACTTAAAATTCGTTGCTCAACAATAACAGAAGGGACGCATCGATGATCATGAATCGCAGCAAAAGAAATCTCGCTATCAACGCCATCGTCGGTTCTCTCGCTTTTGGCGGGTTAATCACGGGGACTTTTGCTTGGTTTGCTGCGGCCAACTCGGTCTCAATCGATACGTTCAAAGTAACCTATGGAGGCGGCGACGATTTAAAAATCGGGCTTATTGTCCCTGAAGACCATCCCGAACTCGGTAATGCCGGGGATATTCAATTTTTCGATGAATTGAGTGAAAAGAATCTGGTCGATTATGGTTATTTTAATCCTGAAAAGAAGTTGAGTCCCGTTTCTTCGATGTTCCAAAGCCGTTGGCTGAATGAAACCACCGATTTATCGGATGAATCGTTACTTCCGGTTCTTCGTGAAGGATTTACGAGTTATTACAATACCACCGATTCCAAGGTGGCCAGTTCCGGTTTCTACCAATTTGAATTTTATTTTAAGTCCAACATGGACATGTACCTCTATCTCGATGATAGCTCCACACTTCTTCCGGACAGCGATAAAAACGCTGAAGATCCCGCCGGAAACGAAGAGGCCTTAAATAACGTTCATAAAAGCATGCGGGTTAGCTTCCTTTCCTCTTACGGATTCAACATCTGGGAGCCCAACACCGTTCAGGCATCCACCACGATATTCGCCGGACGCCTCGACATCTTGTCGCGGGACGGTTACTATGATTTCAACGGCGAAATTGATGAATACCGCGAAATCATGTTTGGTGAAATGGATGGTTCCACCAAAATCATCTATTCCGAAAACGGTCGTGCCAACGCGGTAGACCCCACCACAACGTTTAACGCTTCCACCTATGCCAGCGTGCTTCCGATTGATATGGAAGCGTCCCTCGCAAACGGACTCGTCTTAGGCCAAGAAACCAGTAAGACCACCGAGGAGTTGGCCGACAAAGACCAGCTCGAAAGTGCCCTTGCTTATCTCCCTGAAGAAACCCCGGTCCGCGTGGTTGTCACAATCTACTCCGAAGGATGGGACCGCGACAATAACGACTTTGTGGAACGTGCCAGCTTCTTACTGGCGCTTCGATTAACCGGTCGCTATCGGGCACCTAGTGAGCCCATAGCCCTGAAAAAGTGAGGATACAAGAATGCAAGATTTCTTCAGTTACATTCGCGAATTATTTGAGGCATTCTTTAAAGACCTCGGCTTGTTTTTTAAGGAAACCTTTGGAATCCCTTGGAGCTCCGTTCCCGGAAATTTTAGAAACTATTCCGATATTTTAAATGCTTATGTCAACGGTTTTGGTTTCTGGGGCTGGTTCTTCTTTGTGTTCTTTAACTTGCTTTGGTTGGCTCTTTTAGGCGGCCTCGTCTATCTTGCCTATTTCGTCATCAAACGTTTTATTGCCTACAACAATGGCCGTTTAGACCGTCAAAAATTGGTTAAACAAGTTCAAGAACTCAACGATCAACTTTACACTG
>CALMWE010000323.1 GCA_937873795.1 uncultured Caryophanales bacterium | reverse complement strand
GAAGCAAGATGAACGAAAAGACGGTTTTCCAAATCTTGTTGTATTGTTCCATGCCAAGTTCGTGTTCCATCGCCGGGATAAACCCTAAGCCTACGGGCACGGCGACAAGACCGATGATGCTGTAGAGGAGTTCTAAGTAGAAATAGTCCGGCATGTTGACTTCGAATAGCGCTTCGATGCTGGCGAAGACCGCACTCAAGCTGCCGTAAAGAACCGCACTATAAAAGACTGTCGCAAAGAACTTGCTGGCCAAGAAAACAATGTAGGTTGACAGGTTTTCCCTTTTAGGGAAATAGGAAACCACAAGAGAGGCCAAGATGCCAATCATCCACAAGGTATAATGACGGATCATTTGGATGCCGGCGTTCGGGCTAAAATCTTTTAAAAAGTAATAACCAACGCCTAAACCCAAGACCACAATGGTCATCAGGTATTTCCAATACTTTGGCATTTTTACCCGTTCCAAAAGAAGGGTCTTAAAAATTAAAAACGGCAAAACCAACCAACAGACAAAGACGATTTCCTGAAGTTGCGATGCCCCGTTATCGATTTCCAGATTGATGATTGATAAAATCACCAAAATAACCGACCACACGATTGCATCGGTAAAACGGAAGAAACTGCGAATCAGAGGATCAATCAACGAAGCTTTGAAAAAGGAAGCCAGTTTGTTCATAAGAGTACCTCAATATTTATTTTACCATTCCTATTTTACCTCTTCTGGGTTTCGACAAAAACATCAATGTGTCTCAATTTTGTTAAGTATTTAAGCCAAAACTTAACCGATTTTTTAATTACAGTGTGTGATTTTCTTTGGTTTTTTAGCTCTTCCAATAAAAATCCTCATTGTTAAAATGAGACCATGAAGGAGAAAAACCTAATGAAAAAAACCTTGAAATGGACGGTCGGGACTGCGTTTTTCTTTTTTGTTGTAAGTGTTTTTGCGTTCAATAAAAACGAACCGCGCGAGATTGCCAATGCGGACTTATCCTATACCTTAACGTTAAATGAAAATAACGCTCCAAGCATCACCGGAGACGGATCTCTTGAAGGGCCCAAAAACGTTTTGTTCAATTATCATTCGGTTTCTCCTTTAGAAACTCACCACGTTGTCCTTAACGAAGGCGGTTTTGTGGCGAATGATGCCAGCACCCGCATCACCAGTGTCACTTACGTGGAAGCCGTGTTCAGCGGTGTCCTCGAACTCCGTTTTGGTTCGGATGCCGCATCTTTAACTTCCATCTATACGCCCACTTCGGGAGTTATATTGACCGTTTCGGATTACCCTTATTATTTTCAAGCCATTTCCACGAGTGGAGTCACGACATTGACCAGTTTGACATTCTATTACTCCTGCGTTCCTACGACGCCCTCCGAGACTGCCACCTTCCGTCTTTCCGAAGATGGGACGTTCTACATCGTTACCGGTTCTGCCAACGACGCAGCCGAGGTCGTCATTCCATCCACTTATAACGGACTTCCGGTCAAAGAAATCGCCAACCATGCTTTTGCATTTGATGAAAATTTGACTTCCGTGATTATTCCCGATTCGGTGACTACTTTGGGCGATGGCGTCTTTTCGGACTCTCCGTTACTCACCGATGTCAGTTTGGGAAATAGCATCACCGCTATCCCGGATTTGACGTTTTATGGATCCGCTTTGACGACCGTAATCATTCCCGACAGCGTGACTTCGATTGGTTTTTCAGCATTTGCCGAAAGTGCTTCGTTAACTTCCTTGAATCTTCCGACCGGTCTGCAGATCATCGGCGATTTAGCTTTCTATAACTGCATCAATTTAACGGAACTTTCTTTCCCCGAAACACTCACCCACATCGGCGATTTGGTTTTCACGGGAACACCGTGGCTGATGTATCAACAAGAACTCAACCCTTTAGTCGTGATTGATGAATTCCTGATTGATGGTCAATCGGCTTCTGGTGACGTCGTTATTCCCGACACCATCACCCATATTACCGGTGGAGCCTTTGCCGGCAACATGTCGATGACCAGCATTTCGGTCCCCGCCTCGGTCGATTCCATCGGCACGTGGGCGTTCTATTATGCCTCAAGTCTCACCACCGTGACGTTAAATGAAGGTTTAACGTTTATCGGGAACGAAGCCTTTGCGGGTAGCTCATCTTTAAGTTCCCTGACGGTTCCTTCCACCGTCACTTGGATCGGTTCCGATGCCTTCAGCGGTAACCCATGGTATGAAACCGCCATTCTTGAAAATCCGTATTATGTCA
>CALMWE010000322.1 GCA_937873795.1 uncultured Caryophanales bacterium | reverse complement strand
GGAATAAAGCGTGAGAGAGCCCACCACAACAATCGGCCAGTCCACTTCACGAGTGAGGGCACTATCATAATACCAACCATCAAAAATGTACGGCGATGCGGTTGGTTCGGTGGGTGGATATGCTTCTTCACCTTCGTTATAGGTCATCGGAGCCACTGGCCACCCCGGGGAAGAAGAAAAGGTAATCGTATAACGAGGGACGGAATACGAACTCGAAGTACTCGAGTCGTCTGAAGGGGTGCACGCAACCATTAGAATCGTACTCAAGGTTAGGATCATCGTTAAAAATTTACGCATATTTTTGTTTTCCCTTCTTCGTTATCTATCGGATACATCATAATGAATGTTGAAAATCAGAAAGCGGAACTTTTACATACCTATCAACGTGACAACCCTTATCGGAATATGAAAAACAGATTAATGCTATCTTACCACCTGGCTATGCAAAGCGAAAGTTTTCGATACAATCAAGGCTTTTGGTTGGAATGATTGTAATAAAAATGTAATAAACAATGGTTCTTGATAACAAAAAAGGGACCCATAAGGATCCCTGAGGTTAAGATTTTCTTGTTTACCGCATCATGCTGAGGACGATGCAAAGTAAGCCGATGAAATAGAAGAGACTCTTCGCCCGCAAGATCCATTTGTTATGCAGGATCACGAACATGTCGACGGTTAAGATGAAGTCCGAAATCATGAATAAGAGAGCGCCGATACCCATGATCATGGATTGGGTTCCGGGGAGTAAGATGACCATCGCTAAGCCCATCATCCCGTGTAGGGTGATCGAGCCGATGTAGAGGGACATCGGGAGCTTCATTTTGTCCAGCTTGACGACCTTGGGGAACTTCTTGGCGAGGAAGATGAAGGTACCTAATAAAGTTGAGTTGATTTTATTAATTTCTTTTTTATTAATTTTGACAAAAACGGAAAATGTCTAAATTTTTTTTCTATTTGGGATTTGAACGGTAAAAGATCACATTCCGCCGGGAAATGTATTCTTCCTCAGTGATGAGTTTTTGTTCGTAAAGTTTCCATAACGCGCAAAGGTTTGCGATGGATTGAGCGTTTTCCGGGGACGTTGAAGAAGAAAAAGTCATCGGAGGTTGTCTTGGCTCGATGAACGGTTGTTTGGCGGCTTTAATCATGCCTTCAATCAAGAGCGCGAACGAGGGGATGGCGGCGAAAGAAAGAACAAACATGACCGCAAGCGGAACACTGTATATATCTTTAAAAAGATACAAAATAAGAGCCCCTAGGATGACTACACCATTGAACACCGACGAAACGATCGCACTGCCCTTTTTGAAGTCCCCCGTGGCGGTTGCGTGTCTCACTCCGGCAATCGCAAAGGCAAAAGTCAGGACGCACCACAAGGTACCGGCCATATCGATCAAAAGATTGAGTATGTCATTGTAAAAAAACGATACATAAGAAAATACGGCAAACGTTGCGCCAAGGATGAACGC
>CALMWE010000321.1 GCA_937873795.1 uncultured Caryophanales bacterium | reverse complement strand
ATTTAGTGAGTTGCTTTGGAATTCCCCAATTTTCCCCACTTTATTTCAAAGAGTCTTAGTTTTTAAGATGCCTTTGACTTGCGACTCATACGTATCGATTTGAGCTTCCACTTTGAGTTCGGCAAATTGGTTCATATACAACTTGTGATAAGTCCCATTTTTGCTGAGCAGTTCGCGGTGGGAACCATCTTCGATGATTTTGCCTTCGCTCATGACCAGGATGCGGTCGCAATCGACGACGGTCGAGAGACGGTGCGCGATGATTACGGACGTACGGCCCACAAGCACTTTGCGGATGGCGGCTTGGATGATGGCTTCGGTTTCGGTATCGATGGAAGACGTCGCTTCATCGAGAATCATGATGGCCGGGTTACGGACGATGGCGCGGGCGAATGAGATGAGTTGTTTTTGGCCCACGGAGAGTTCGTTTCCGCCATCTTCGAGGACGGTGTCATAACCTTTCGGTTGCGACATGATGAAGTCATGGACTTCGACGGTTTTGGCGGCTTGGATGATTTCTTCGTCCGTGGCGTTGAGTTTGCCATAACGGATGTTGTCTTTGATGGTTCCGCTGAAGATGAACGGAGTTTGTTGGACGTAACCGATGTTACTTCTTAACCAGCCCACCGAACGTTGACGGTAGTCGACGCCATCAATCAAGAGTTCGCCTTGCGTGGGTTCATAGAACCGGCACAGAAGGTTGACGGTCGTGGACTTGCCGCTGCCGGTTTCACCGACGATGGCAATGCTTTGACCTTGCTTGATCTTCAGGTTCATGTCATGGATGATTTCGGTATCTTTGAGATACGAGAAGGATAAGTGACGGAATTCGATATCGCCTCGAAGCGGTTCGTAGTTTTCGATTTTTCCATCGAACAGACCGCCGTATTTGGCGATGACTTCGGGCGTATCGATGATGGAAGGTTTGGTCTCGATTAAGGAGAGAATCTTTTCGACCGAAGCTTGCGTGCCCATGACATCCCCGAAGATTTCGGCGAATTCTTGAATCGGGTTATAGACTTGGCCGACAAAGCCGATGAAGAGAATGAACATCGAGACATCGACGATCGACTCGGTACCGACGATGGACACCGGGACGAATTGATAACCGAAGATGATGATGGCGGCTGTGGTTAATGCAGCGACAATCGACACGGACGGTTGGAAGAACGCTTGGGTTTTTCCGGTCCTGAAGTACTTCCTGTTAACATCGGTGATGATGTCTTCCGCTTCGTCTTGGACGGAATTTTCGATGGCCAAGGTTTTAATCGTTTTGGCCCCGGCAATGCACTCCGCCAACCAGCCGACAAAGCCGGAGTAGGCGGTACGGGCAACGCGCGAGAGCTTGAGAATCGTGTTTTCGAAGTACGGAGCGATGATCATAATCAGCGGCGTGCTCGCCAAGATAATGAGCGACATTTGCCAGCTGACCGAGAACATCGTGATTAAGGATAAGACTAAGTCGAACGTAATCCAGATGATGCGGATGATACCCCATGAAAGGATATCGCTGATTTTGCTCGTATCGTTTTGCATCCGCGCGATCAGCCATCCGCTGGAGGTTTTATCAAAGTAGGAGAAGGAGAGTTCTTGGACGCGGCGGAACGAGTCGCGGCGCATCGCACACATGATTTTCATTTCCAAATAGTTCGTGATGAAGAACGTGGAGAAGATGGAGAGCGAACGGATGAGCATGGCCCCGATGAGCAAGGCACCGAATTGCCAGAACGTGACATTGAACGTAATCCCGAAGAAAAGTTCAACCCTGATCGATAAATCGGCGAGTGAGACAAGCCCTGCGCTTTGTTGAATGGCTTTGATGGCCGCGCGGTTCATTAACGGGACGAAACTGGAATCGTGGAACGAAGTGAAAACCATCGTCACCGCGAGGAACAGCAAAAGGTACCACCATTCGATGGCGTATTTAAAGATACGTTTCCAAACGCCGAAATTAAGCTTTTCGGCTAATTGTTCTTCTTCGAAAGCAAAGTTACTCATGGCTTGCTCCTTTCTAGACCATGCGGGTCTGAATGTCGTAGATCCGTTTGTAGAGGCCGTCTTGTTTTAATAATTCTTCATGCGTACCCAGTTGAGCGATGTGTCCTTCTTCCAAAACCATGATGCGGTCGGCATCTTTGGCGGTAGCGACACGGTGGGTAATGATGAGCGTCGTGGTATTGGCTTGGCGGGATTTAAGGGCGGACCGTATATGAATATCGGTTTCGGTATCGACCGCGCTCAAAGAGTCGTCGAAGACGAGAATCGGAGCGTTGTTGATGATCGTACGGGCAATCGCCAACCGTTGTTTTTGTCCGCCGGACAAGGTGACGCCTTTTTCGCCGACAGGCGTGTTATAGCCTTCTTTGAACGAAAGGATGTTGGTGTGGATATCGGCAATCTTGGCGGCACGGAAAACTTCTTCGTCGCTGGCGTTTTTGTTGGCGACGCGCAGGTTGTTGATGATGGTCTTGCTGAAGAGGAACGGCTCTTGCAGAACCGTGGCGATTTCGTGACGGATATGTTCTTTGGAAATCTTTTTGAGTTCGTAACCGTCAATTTTGATGGAACCGTCGGTGTAATCGTAAAGACGGGTCAATAAGTGGCTGAGCGTGGACTTACCACTGCCGGTTTTACCCATGATGGCAATCGTTTCACCGGGGTGAATATCTAAGTTGATGTCTTCGAGGATGGCTTCATCGGAATCATCGTAATGGAAGGACATATGTTCGAATTGAATGTGTCCTTTGACTTCGGGACGTTCACCGGATTCGATGTCTTCCAGCGGTTGGTTCAAGATGAGGTTGATGCGGTCGAGCGAGACAATCGCACGGGCTAAGTTGGATAAGGTCATCGCGACATCACGGACCGGCCAGACGATCATCGACACAAACGAGAACGCGACGACGGTCGTACCGATGGAAATATCACCGATAAAGGCAAGGTAAAGTCCAAATAAGGTGGTCAATACGATTTGACCGAATACGAAGATATCGCTACTGGCGAAGAAGAAGGACGACATTTTCCGCCAATGGATGAATTTCGTTTCGTAATCTTTGAGGTGTTTTTCAAATGCGTCAATCTCAAACTTTTCGTTGTTGAAGGCTTTGACGACGCGGACACTGGAAAGGTTTTCTTCAATCTTTGCGCACATCTCACCATCCGAGTCATCGGTTTTCCGGTAACGGACGCGGACTTCTTTGATGACGAAGTAGGAATAGACGAACATGAACGGAAGAATGATGATGCAGCTGACCGCAATCTTCCAGCTTAAGGACAAGAGGATTAAGAAGGATAAGGAGACGATGTAGAAGGCATAAACGATACCTAAAGTTTCGCGGATGACGAAACGACGCAGCACTTCTTCATCCCGCGTACAGGTTTGAATGATGTCTCCGCTCTTGGCTTTCTTTAAGAAAGGATAAGGCAACCGTTCGATGTGACGGAAGAGTTTAAGTTGCATGCCGCTGGCGACATCGCGGTCCAACGACGCACGAAGAATACCACGCGAAACGTTGATCAAAGCACGCGAAACACCGATGCCGACGATGGCCAAGGCAAAAATCCACAAGTGATTCCGCAGGTACGCTTGCCCACCCAACATTTCGGTAATGAAACCATCCACTAACCCTGTGGGAGCGTCCCCCGTTAAAGTGTCGGTTAAAATTTTGCTCATAAACGTGGAAATGAGTTGTAAAAGAACCGCGACAAAAAGAATGGCAAACGAAAAGAAGTATTTGAAACGATGGCCTTTGGTCATCGAATACATGATTTTTAAGTACTTTTTCATGGGCCTACCTCCAGACAAGATATCATTATACTAATGATAAGGGCTTTTTGCTAGGGAAATTCCGAAATATAACCCTGGTAAAGCGCTTCTTTGAAGCGTCTGAAAGCGTTCACTTTTTTAAAAATCATCGTTGTTTTTTACTTTTCCGGAAAAAATGTTAAGTTATCTCTTTTTTCTTTCTTGTGGGTCAGTTTCTCAACGAACGATTATATGTTATAATCGAGAGGCATTTTGGAGATTTTGATTCATGGAACTTAATGAAAAAGATATCGTGGTCATGAGCGGAGGCAATAAAGTACCCTCCTCCCCTGCCCCCGCTAAAAAGAAAAAACGCCTTCACAAGCGTTATATCTTTAATATTATTATCGTTCTTTTGATTGCTGCGGTCGTTTTGTACTTTTCGCTCAAAGATGGTTTTGATGACGTCGTCGTTGCCCTGAAGACCGCGGATGCCCGTATACTTATCGTCGTTGCGATTGTGGCCGTTGGAGTATTTTTGCTCGACGGCTTGATTCTTTACATCTTGGCCCGTTTGTACACGACCCGCTATAGTTTTGGCAAAGGATTAGCCAATGCGTTTATCGGCGTTTTCTATAACGACGTGACGCCTTCCTCTAGCGGCGGTCAATTCGCCCAAGCCTATACCTTCAAAAAACAAGGTTTGGAACTTGCCAGTG
The DNA here is from genome assembly GCA_937873795.1 of uncultured Caryophanales bacterium. GTDB lineage: Bacteria > Bacillota_I > Bacilli_A > RFN20 > CAG-826 > CALMWE01. Next base: position 38,852 of record CALMWE010000321.1, on the reverse strand, counting down.
CGACTTCAATTCTAGTCATGCATTTCTTGCTTTATCAGATTGTGTTGGTCGCGTATGGCATTTTGGCATTGTTCATCAAACTCCCCGCCTTCTTGGCCTTAAACCCGGTGGCCGACTTTGGTGGCTTTAAACTCACCCTCATTCCGTTATCCTTGCTTGGTTTCGGCATTAATTTTTTCGTGATTGTTACCATCTTGCTTTTGTCCTATTCCAAGTGGATGCACAGCGTCGCCATCAACGGCATCGTCTCCATCGGTGCCAAACTCAAATTCATCAAACACCCGGAAAAGACCAAACAAAACTGGCAAGCTCAAATCGAAAACTTCCGGATTGAGCTTCGCCGTTTGCAAAGCAATATTCCGGTCACCATCTTGCTGCTTGTCCTTTTTACCATCAAATTAACGCTTTCTTACTCAATCCCGTATTTAATCGGTGTTTCTTTAGCGGAGACCACGATGGCGGGACATACCTACTTTGATACCGTCTTCTTCTCGGCATACTTGCAAATGATGACCAACATGATTCCGCTTCCCGGCGCCAGCGGCTTCTCGGAATACTTCTTTACGCAAGTGTTCGTCGGTATTTACGGTAGCGGCGCTTTAGCCACCGCTGCTCAATTGATCTGGCGTACCGCTACCTTCTATTTAGGCCTTATCATCGGTGGTTTCGTCACTGCCTTCTATCGGTCTTCCCCGCAAGAAGACAACTTCAAGAGTGACCGCAAGACCTTCGTCGAACTGCAAAAATCGACTTACGAACTTCGTAAGAAAACCGCAGATACGATGTTTCAAACCTCTCAGCTTTCGCGCAAAGATATTGAAAAGCGGATGTCGGAAGCCCGCCGCGATATTTTTGGAACCCGCAAACGTCGCGAACAAAAGAAAACCAAACAACAACAAGCTAAAACCGGCTTAGTCGAAATCAATGATGAAGGCGCCCTGAATCCTTTGGATTCGGCCACTTCGAACAAAGGAGAGGAATAATGAACATCGCCCTTTTCAGCGATACATATCCACCTGAGATCAATGGCGTCGCCACCTCGACGTTCAATCTTTTTAACATTCTCAAGAAAAATGGCCATAACGTCTACGCAATCGTGACCAATCCTTTTTCCAATAAAATCGAATATAAAGACAATGTCCTTCGAATTCCGGGTATCTTATTAAAGAAACTCTATGGTTATCGGATGGCCGGATTTTATTCTTCCAAAGCGATGAAAATCGTGCGTGAGATGAAGCTCGATGTTATTCATATTCAAACGGACGCCGGGATCGGTATTTTCGGAAAAATCGCCGCTCGCAGTTTAAGGGTCCCCACCGTCTATACGTATCACACGATGTATGAAGACTATACCTACTACGCCACAAAGGGACACTTCGACCGCTTTGCCCGAAACATTGTCCGCCGCTATTCGCGTTTTGTCGCGGAACAATGCACCGAATTCATTTCTCCCAGCAACAAAACCAAAGACATCATCCGGACCTATGGGGTCGACCGTTATGTCAACGTCATTCCTACCGGCATTGATTTTTCGAAATTTAAGAAAGAAAACCAAGACTGGCAAGCCATCGCGGAATTCAAAAAGTCCCATGGTCTTGAAAACCATTTTGTGATTCTGTCCTTGGGCAGAGTCGCCAAAGAGAAGAGTCTCGATATTTGTATCAAAGGTTATGCCTACTTTTTAAAGACAGCAACGTTCCCGACCAAGTTCGTTATTGTCGGGAGTGGCCCGGCCCGTATGGAACTCGAAACTTTGGTGGATGAACTCGGTATCCGCGACCATATGCTGTTTATTGGGGCGGTTCCCGGTGAACAAGTCCCCTTCTACTATCACATCAGTGATATTTTCGTCTCCGCCTCCGTCACCGAGACGCAAGGATTGACGTTCATGGAAGCGATGGCCAGCCGCCACATCGTGTTGGCACGTTTCGACGAAAACCTCAGTGGCGTCATCTCCAATAACGAAACCGGATACTTCTTTACAAATGAACATGACTTTGGCGAAAAAGTAGTCCGTATTCATGGTTTGGATGAAGAAAAGAAAGAAGCCATGTTGACCGCCGCCATGGAAAAAGTCGATGTCTTTTCGATTGAGCGGTTCTACGACAACATCATGGAGGTTTACCATCGTGCCGTCCGACAATACTGGTAAAGAAATTGTCGCTGTCAAACCTTCCAAAAAGAAAGTCTGGTTGTATTTTTCCGATGGTGAAAAGCTTGCTTTAGCACCTTCGGTGTTCTCTGATTTCTATCTTTATGTCGGAAAAAAACTTTCCGAAAAAGACTACCGTCACTTGAAACAAGAAAATGAAATAGGCTCGTTACGGGAATATGCCTATAGCCTGGTCGCGGTTCGTTCCTACACCGGCAAACAAATCGCCGATCGCTTATATAAAAAGAAGGCTACACGCGCGATGGTCGAAGCGATTGTCCAAGATTTGACGAACCATTCACTTATCGATGATGACCGTTATGTGGAAGATTTTCTCGAAGTGGCGCGCGACCGCCATTATGGCGAATATAAAATCAAACAGGAACTTGCCCGCGATGGCATCAGCGAAGCGAAAATTGCCGCCATCGAATTTGACGAGACCAACGAATACGCCAAAGGCCTTGATTTATTGCCGAGTTTTGAGAAGAAATATGAAAAGACCAGCTTCCGTGAACGCAAACGGCGTATCTACGAGGCCTATCTTCTTCGTGGCTATTCTCCCGACACCATCGAAAGAATCCTTGCTATTTTAAGCCCCAAAGATGAAGATAGTGAGAACACTTCACTCAAACGCGATTATGAGAAAGCCATGCGTCTTTACGCCAACCGTTATCAAGGTCGGCAACTCAAGGAGCATTTGATAAAAAACTTAATGCAAAAAGGGTATAATTATACCGATATCGAATCTGTTATGGAGGAAGCCAAACATGTCATGGATCAATGAATTTAGCGATAACCAACGCGTCTACGCCCAACTGTTGGTGACGAATGTCACCCGCGGAGTCACCGGGAATAATTTGGCTTACCTCACCGTTACGTTCCAAGATAAGACTGGTTCGATTGACGGAAAAAAATGGGATGTTCAACCTGAAGACGCCGACATTTACCAACCCGGACACATCGTTGAAGTGACCGGCGACGTCATTCTCTACCGCAATACGCTTCAAATGAAGATCATTTCCGGAAGACAACTGGACAGTGCTACCGTCGATGCCGCCCGTTTCACGATGAGCGCTCCGGTGGAAAAAGAAGTCTTGGAAGCCAAGCTGAAAAAATATATGGATTCAATCGTTGATCCCGATTGCTCGGCGATTGTGCACCGCCTGATTGAACAATATTACGACCGTTTTGTGATTTATCCCGCCGCGGTCCGTAACCATCATGAATACACCAGCGGTCTTCTATTTCACACCCTTTCGATGGCGGATCTCGCCGAACAAATCATGGTGTGCTATCCGCAAATCAACCGCGACTTATTAATTTCGGGCATCCTCCTTCATGACATCGGCAAGACGGTGGAACTCTCCGGACCCATCATCCCGAAGTACACGACCGAAGGAAAACTGCTCGGACATATTTCCATCATGGACTCCGAAATCCGCCGTGTGGCCAGCGAACTGGGCATCACCAACGAAACCCCGATGCTCCTTGAACACATGATTCTTTCCCACCACGGCCGTCAAGACTTCGGCTCTCCCGTTGAACCCTTGATACGCGAAGCCTTGGTTCTTAACATCATCGATGATTTGGATGCCAAGATGGTCATCCTCGATAAAGCCTACGCCGCCACTGCGGAAGGCGAGTTTACGACAAAAATCTTCCCTCTGGACGAACGTACGTTCTACAAAATGAAATCCAAATAGAAAAAAAGTGTCGGTCAATCCGACACTTTTTCTTTTTACTTGATGCCTTTGGAGATGCGGCCCGCGAGCACGGGAAGGTTGAGCTCTCCGACATGCGTGTTTTCGTACATCTCGATACGGAAACCGTCGGCCGGTTCGTATCGCGGGATGACGTGAACATGGAAGTGAAGGACGCTTTGTCCGGCTTCTTTATAACAATTCGTGAGGATGTTGACGCCGCGGGCTCCCAATTGTTTGATTTGGGCTTGGCCGATGCGTTGCGCCGCATCATAAACCTTGTGCATCACGGTTTTTGGCGTAGCCAAGAAATTGTCGTAATGCTTTTTGGAAACGACGAGCGTGTGGCCGACAGTCGTTTGGGAAATATCCAAGAAAGCCAACACATCGTCATCTTCATAAACTTTGGTGCACGGAACCAGTCCGGCGACGATTTTACAAAAAATGCAATCATTGATCATGGTCTTTCTCCTTTGAAACAAAAGGAGGCCATCGGCCTCCTTCGTTTTTGTTAGTTGTTGCTTCCGTAAATGTCGGGGTAGTTTTCTTCAAAGTAGGCAACGATGTCTTCGTCATGGAAGACGATCCCGGCTTGCTCAAGGAAGAACGTCATGGCCGTCGTTTTGTTCGCGTCTTTTTCGCCAAGGACTTTGGCAACCTTGCCGGCAATTTCATTGATGTCTTTGCCGAGTGTGGTGTAGTTCTTGCTGCTATCGACCGTCATCTTGGTGGTGTTGACGGCTTCTTCGATTTGAACGATGTAGTAGGTGGAGCTGGCGGAGTCAAACAACAGGAAGTCGCGGTCATCGCCTTGTTGGGCGTTTTCCGGGATTAAGTAGTTGACACCGTGAATGTTGCGGACGTAATCCGAGGTCTTCGGATCGGTGACGCTTCCATCCATTTCGTCAGTGACGGAGTCGACGCCATTGGCGGTACCGATGTTGAACAAACGGTTACGGATGGCATCAGGTAATTCGCTGAGGCCGCCGTTTTTCACGTACCAGCCGTCTTTGGTGTAGTCTTGCTTACGTAAGGTGTCGGTCTTGATTTCCAAGCCAACGGAGGGTAAGTAGGCACCGTTTCCGGTAAAGGAAGCTTCGATGGCGGCATCGGTCAATAAGCGATCATCGTCGATTTTGGCATAATCCGCCATGATATCACCGTAGAGCGTGTTGTCGAAGGCAGAACCGAGGAGCGTGTTACGCACACCGGCTTGATCGAGCAAGTCCGCTTCGTTGCTGGTGAAGTCGCTGGGGACACCGCGCCAAGCATTCGCGAGAATTTCAAGGTTGGCATCCGCGGCAGTGGCCGTCGCGCTAAGAATGTTGTTTTCGATGAAGGTATCGATTAAGTACTTAGCGGCTTCGGGGTGGTTGGAGTTGGTCGCAATCGCAATATAGTTGACTTTACGGGCGTACGAGCGTCCGAGCGTGGAGTATTCTTCTTGTAAGAGATACTCTTCAACGAGTTTTTCGCGATAGATTTCGGGAACGATTTCGCCTTCGATGTAATCCACATAGTAATCAAGGTGAATGGCTTGGCCATCGATGTTGTCCTTGGTCACGGAAGGAGTGAAGACGACGTCTTCGAAGTATCCGCCGGTAGCATCCACGGTGTAGAGCATCGAGCGAATGTATTTGGCGAAGCGTTCTTCGGAGAATTTGTTGCGGGTTTCGTAGGATCCGGTCGTAACCATATCGAACATTTTTTCGTTGATACGATCTTCGACGTCAGCCACGAAGTCAGCTTTGGCGGCATCGCCTTTGATGTCTTCGTAGACACCGAATTTGTTTTCGGCGAGTTTGAGAAGGACACCATCGAGAATCGAATTGTTGACATCATTGCCGTCTTTGAGCGCATCGTAGACGACGCTGGCAATGTTGTTGGTGAGATCTTCGGCAGTTTGGTCGACTAACGGAGTTTCGTAATCGCCGGGAAGAGCGACGATGTCGGCACATCCGGTAATCAGAAGTCCGCAAGCGGCGACCGCTACTAAATTAAGTTTATTAGTCTTTTTCATAGCAGATGCCTCCTACTTGGTATTCAGCCGCTGCGGCGGCATTCGCAAAGTTCACTGCGCAGGTTTCCGCAATCAAACGATTTCTCATTTGTTCTTGGAGCGCCAGGTATTCGGTATAGGTCTTCCAGCTTTGTTCGTAGTTCCAAGCGGCATCGAAGGCGATACCGGCACGGGTAACGGAGATGTAGTTTTCAACCGCTTCACGAACCACCGCATCATGGATGACGACTTGTTGCGAATTCGCCAATTTTTCATAGATGTGGGCATCGAGCATGGAGTCGAAACCTTTAATCTCATCTTCAACGGTTTGTGACCGTTCCTTGTAAACCTTGGTCGTGGTGTTCATGAAGTTGACGTACGTGATCGCGTCTTGTCCACCCACTTGCGGGAAGTCGGCAGAATCAGGAATTTCGGTCGTGTAGTAGTCTTCAAGCGAAACGCCATTCTTGGTGTCGACGAGCGCGGAACGTTCGACGACGATGAAGTGGACGCCTTGGTAACCGGAATCGGAAGAACCGGAACCGGCACGGACGACGAGGATGACTTTGCCATCTTCATCGGTGAGCACTTTTTGACCACCGAGTTCGGCAACCGCTTGGAAGCCGCCGAGGCCGACAGTGCTAATAGCGGAACCGTCTGTGTCTTCGGGGACGATGACGCTGATGTTATGTTTGTTAAAGTATTTATTGAAGTAGATGTTGCGCGGGTAATAGAGCGACTTGCCATTGTTGACTTGGTTACCGAGGGAGTCTTTCACAAGGCTCGAGACGGCTTCAAGCTTTAAGGCAGCGCCGTAAGGGATTTCTCCGATACCGAGAGCATTCAAATAGTTGCTGGCTTCGGTCGGGACGCTTAATTTCGAAGCATTGGCAGCGACGCTGGGATCTTCGTTGTAAATCGCGTCATAGGCATAAACGCCTAATTTGAATTCGTTAACATAGGAAGTCGATTTGGTCATGATTCCTAAGTCGCCGAATTGTTCGGCAGAGCCGGTATCTTCGCTGGCTTCACGAGCGATATCGCCAAACGTTTCGTTGTTCTTGCGAATGGCTAACCGTTTGATGACGCTGGAGAGGTTTTTGGCTTCTTGTTCGGTCACGGTCGCATCATAGAAAGCGTTCGCATCCGAGCTTACTTTGACGAGAATGTGACGGACGTGGTACGGTAACTTGTTTTCCAAGTAACCTTGGTAAGCGGGAATTGAACCGCTGGCATCAGCGCCGACGAGTAATTCGCGTTTGTTGTCTTCGTAGAATTGATCCTCGACTTCGGTTTGCATGAGTTGATAGGCGAAATAGTCTTTCAGCTCAGTCAAATCTTCAACACTGTAGCTTTCGAGCAATGTGTCGAGTTCATCGTCATAGTCGGTGTTGTTGGTGTCGGCATTATCTTCCGCCGTTTCCTTGACGCCGCTGACTTTGTTGGCTGCCTTCTCCATGATTTCCGCTTTGACGGCCGCGTTTTCGGGCTTTTCGATTTCGTTGCGGATGATGACCTCGGTGATCGCGTCATAGAATTGTTTGACGCCGTTCGCGCTGGTCTTGAATTGGCTGTAGAACTCATCAGCCGTGTAGTTGATGATGGTTCCATCTGGGCCAGTCATGGTTAATACGTAACCTTGATTGTTACGGGTAAGTGCATCGCACGAAGACAATGCGACGACCGATAAACCGATAACAAGTCCAAGGGTTAGTTTACCTTTCTTCATATAGAACTTCTTCCTCCTTGTATAAATACAGCATAGTTATTTTAATATTTTAATTTCATTAATTCAATAACAAAGTAGACGAAGCTAACGGATATCTTTGGCCATAGGCCTATTTTACACCAATAAAACCGCTTTGGCCTTATCGAATCAATATAATTGATTAGTTCAGAAGCAAAAGATAAAATATTACCGTTTCGTTTGTAGATACTTGGGTCATGTTGTAAAATGAAATGGCCGTTTAGGAGTTGAGGTTATGGCGAAACTAGTTATTCACGATTTACATGTCGAAGTTGAAGGGAAAGAAATTCTCAAAGGCGTCGACTTGACGATTGAACAAAATGAGACTGTTGCCCTATTAGGACCTAACGGTCACGGAAAGTCGACGTTACTTGCCGCCATCATGGGGCATCCGCGCTATTCAGTGACAAAAGGTTCCATTTTTTTGAACGACCAAGATGTGCTCAAGATGAGCGTCGACCAACGTTCGAAAGCAGGACTCTTCTTAGCCATGCAATATCCGAGTGAAGTTCCCGGTGTCATCAATGCTGATTTCTTGAAGTCAGCCGTGAATTCCCGCCGCGAAAAACCGGTCACTTTGTTCCAATTTTACAAAATGTTGGATACCGCCAGCAAAGAAATGAAAATTCCTTTTGAAATGGCCAACCGTTCTTTGAACGAAGGCTTTTCCGGCGGCGAAAAAAAGCGCAACGAAATCCTTCAATTAAAACTTTTGAAACCCACGTTTGCCCTCCTCGACGAAATCGACTCCGGTTTGGACGTCGATGCGATGCAAACCGTCGGCGAAGCCATCCGTGCCGAACAACAAAAAGGAATGGGCTTTTTAGTGGTTTCCCACTATGCCCGTCTCTATGATTTGATTACTCCCACTCGCGCAGTGGTCATGATTAACGGCAAGATTGCAGTCCAAGGAGGACCCGAAATCATCCGCCGTATCGATACCACCGGTTATGAATGGATCAAAGCGGAATATGGAATAGATGTCGAAAAAGAAGAAGCGGGTATGAATACTGTTTCGATTGGTTCGTGTGCCGTAAAGGAAATGAAGTAGCGTGGAACGCATATCGTTGTTTGAAATCATCCAAGAACCCAAGGTGGGTGCTTTGGGAGAAACTCATATCGCTTTAACCAAAAAAGATGCTTGCAAGCATTTTGTTTTGGATTGGACTAAGCATGCGAGCAAACAACTGAGCCTTGTCGTCGAAAGTTCAGTCATTGTGGACATTCTCGAAATCGGAAGTTCTTCCGAACGCAATCTCGACATTACCCTTCATGATCATTCTCAAGTTCAATGGCGTGCTGTCAATCTCGTTGAAGGAAAGGACGCCCATGTCTTTTTCCGTTTGGATTCGTCGGCTTCCCTTGATTACGCTTTCGCCGATTTTGCAAAGGGAACCGAAACCATCGATATGAACGTCGATTTGATTGGACCGTCGGCCTCATTGACCTGCCATATGGCTGCCATGTCGTACGAGAGTGACCAAAAAAGTATTTCCGTATCGGTGCACCATCAAGCTCCGGATACCTATGCACTTGTCAGTTCATATGGCGTTGCCCAAGGAACAGGGTTGTTAAAGTTTTCAGGAACCAGCCACATCTTCCATGGCGCGCCTAAATCAAAGACGCATCAAAATGCTAAAATTATGGTGTTCGACCCTCACAGTGTCGGACGTGCCAATCCGATTCTAAAAATTGATGAAAACGATGTCGAAGCGAGCCACTCGGCGGCTGTCGGAAAAGTCAATGATGAACACTTATTCTATCTGTGCTCACGGGGCTTGACGCCACATGAAGCCAAACGCTTGATTACCATGGGTTACCTCAATCCGATTATCCGTTACTTTAATGAAAAACATGTGCAAAAGGCCATCGAAAAAGCCATTATGGGGAGAATATAACTATGTACGATGTACAAAAAATCCGTGCCGATTTTCCAATGTTAAAAAACCATACGATGCAAGGTCACCCCTTGGTCTATTTGGACAATGCCGCGACGACCTTCAAACCCAAAGCCGTCATTGATGCGATGGTCGAATATTATTCTGAATATTGCGCCAACGCTCACCGCGGCGATTATGATTTGACGCATATCGTCGACACTAAATTTGATGAGGCCCGCGAAACCGTTGCCCGCTTTATCAACGCGGAACGTCGTGAAGTGGTCTTTACTTCCGGAACCAGCATGTCACTGAACATGGTGGCTTATGGTTATGGCGCCAAATACATTAAAAAAGGCGACGAGATTTTGCTGACTCAAGCCGAACACGCCAGCAATGTTTTGCCTTGGTTCAAAGTCGCGGAAATGACCGGCGCAACGATCGGTTATGTCCCTCTGGACCATGAAGGACGCTTAACTCCCGAATCGCTTGAAAAAGTCATTACCAACAAAACCAAAGTGGTTTCTGTCGCGCATGTGACGAACGTTTTAGGTTTTACCGTTGATGTCAAAGCCTTAGCAAAAATTGCTCACGCTCATGGTGCCATCATCGTCGTCGATGGGGCTCAAAGCGTCCCCCACATAAAGACCGATGTCAAAGATCTCGATTGTGATTTCTTAGCTTTCTCCGGGCACAAAATGTGCGGTCCGACCGGTATCGGAGTTCTTTACGGTAAATACGATTTACTCGTTAAAACCGACCCCTTTATGACAGGTGGAGGAATGAATGCCCGTTTTGATATGTGCGGAGAAGTGGCCTATATGCAACCGCCCATAAAGTTTGAAGCCGGTACTCAAAACATCGATGGTGTCTTAGGCTTAGCTGCTGCCATCAAATACTTAGAAGGCATTGGTATGGAAAACATCGTTGCCCATGAACATGAGCTTCGCCGTTATGCCATCGAAAGGTTGAAGAAACTCGACAATATCATTATTTATAACGAGAACGCCGAAGCCGGAATTATCACCTTCAATATCAAAGGTGTTTTTGGCCAAGATGCTGCGACGTTCTTGAATTCTAAAGGTATCGCCGTTCGTAGCGGTAACCACTGTGCCAAAATCCTTCTTACCTTCTTAAAGACGTCCAATACACTTCGTGCGAGTTTTTATCTTTACAACACCAAAGAAGAAGTCGATGCTTTTGTCGAAGCGTGTAAAAAAGGCGGTGACTTTCTCGATGCCTATTTCGCTTAATCCGCAAATGATGCGCCAAATCATCATGGATCACTACGAACACCCGCGAAATAAACGTGACCCGAAAGATGAAAGATACCGCAAAATCCGCATGGATTCTGTTTCTTGTATCGATGACATTTTCGTTTTTATGCTCTATGAAAACGGTAAGGTCAAAGACTGTTGCTTCGATGGCGTCGCCTGCACGATTTCGACTGCTTCCACGTCCATCATGACCGAACTGGTCATTGGAAAAACCATCGAAGAAGCTCAGTTCATTATCGATCAATACTTACATATGATTCATGAAGAACCTTATGATGCTTCGGTTCTCGATGAAGCTATCGTCTTTATGAATACTGCCAAACAAGCTGCCCGTATCAAATGTGCCACAATCGGCTGGAACGGGTTAGAAAGCCTTCTTGAGGAAGAAAAAGAACACCACCATGACCACAAATAAGATGCCCGAGGACTACAAATACGGTTTTAAAGACGAAGACGTTTCAATCTTTAAGACACCCAAAGGTCTCAGCGAAGAAATCATCCGTGAGATTTCCTCACTCAAAAACGAACCTTCTTGGATGCTGGAATTCCGATTGAAATCTTTTCATCTTTTCCAAACCATTGCCCTCCCATCTTTCGGCCCTGATTTATCCGGTTTAGATTTCGATTCCTACACGTATTTTACTCGGCCGTCCAAAGGGGAAAAAACTGATTGGAAAGATGTCCCCGAAACCATCAAAAACACATTTGAAAAATTAGGCATTCCCGAAGCCGAACAAAAGTATTTGGCCGGCGTCTCGACACAATACGAATCAGAAGTCGTTTACCACAATATGCTTGAAGAAGTACGGCAAAAAGGCGTTATTTTTCTTAGTACGGACATGGCGCTTCAGGAGTTTCCGGACCTTTTCAAACGTTATTTTGGCACGGTTGTTTCGTCATCCGACAACAAATTTTCCGCTCTTAACGGAGCCGTTTGGTCCGGGGGTTCTTTCATCTATGTTCCCAAAGGTGTCCACTTAGAAAAACCGCTTCAATCTTACTTCCGCATTAATAACGAGAAAAGTGGTCAATTTGAACGAACGCTGATTATCGTTGATGAAGGTGCCGAAGTCCATTACGTCGAAGGATGCACCGCTCCTACTTATTCAAAAGAATCACTTCACGCCGCTGTGGTAGAAATTATTGTTTTGCCCAATGGAAAATGCCGTTATTCGACTGTTCAAAACTGGTCAACAAATATTGTCAACCTTGTCACGAAACGCGCACTTTGCAAAGAGAATGCCCAAATGGAATGGATCGATGGAAATATCGGTTCTCAAGTTAATATGAAATATCCGGCTGTCATTTTGGCGGGGCGTGGCGCCCGCGGAACCTGCATCTCGATTGCGGTTGCTTCAAAAGGTCAATTTCAAGATGCTGGCGCTCGGATGATTCACTTAGCACCGGACACCAGCTCGACCATCATTTCAAAATCGATTACCCGCAATGGTGGGCAAGTTAATTACCGCGGAACCGTCCGTATGGGGTCTATGGCCGTGAATTCACGCAGCCACGTTGAATGCGATACTTTGATTTTGGATCATATCTCGAAAAGCGATACGATTCCAACCAATGAAGTGAAGAACAACGAATCCTTCATTGAACACGAGGCCACGGTCAGCAAGATTAATGAAGAACAGCTTTTCTATTTGATGTCTCGAGGTATTTCGGAAAAAGATGCCGTGCAAATGATTATCATGGGATTCATTGAGCCCTTCAGCCGTGAACTCCCGATGGAATATGCGGTTGAACTCAATCAATTGATTAAGATGGATATGGAAGGTAGTGTCGGTTAGTCATGAATTACGATGTAATTGTCGTTGGCGGCGGACATGCCGGGGTCGAAGCAAGTATGGCCTCTGCCCATATGGGGGCAAAGACTCTTTTAATCTCCCTCAATATCAAAATGATTTCCAATATGCCTTGCAACCCATCGATTGGGGGCTCTGCAAAAGGCATTGTCGTTCGTGAAATTGATGCTTTAGGCGGAATGATGGGCATTGGTGCTGATCATGAATACTTGCAAATGAAAATGTTGAATACCGGAAAAGGACCTGGCGTTCAATGCCTACGCTGCCAAGCGGATAAGAAAACGTATCCGGCTTATATGCAATCTTTGGTTCTCTCGACTGAAAACCTGACAGTCATCGAAGGAATGGTTGTCGCTTTGCTTCATGACGACCAAAAAGTTTTTGGCGTGAAGATGGACAACGGGACCGAATACACTTCAGGTGCGGTAATTTTAACGACCGGAACTTATATGGAATCCAAGGTTTTGGTTGGCCATACTTCTCGTAGTGCGGGCCCTGATGGCGAAAATCCTTCCTTAGGTCTTTCACCGTATATGGCTTCCATGGGAATAAAACTCTTCCGTCTCAAAACAGGGACTCCCCAAAGAATTAAAAGGGATTCGATCGATTTTTCTAAGACCGTTCCCCAATACGGTACGGAAGGAAATCTTGCCTTTTCCTATACCACGAAAACCTTCAAACCCATTCAAGAACAAGAACCTTGCTACCTTATCTACACCACTGCAGAGACTCACCGGATTATTCGCGAAAATCTCAGCAAATCCGCGATGTATGGCGGATGTGTAACTGGAATCGGACCAAGATATTGCCCCAGTATCGAAGATAAAATCGTCAAGTTTGCGGATAAAGAACGGCACCAACTTTTCTTGGAGCCGGAATCCAAAATGACGGACTCTATTTATCTCCAAGGGTTTTCAACCTCCATGCCTACGGATGTTCAAGACCAAATGGTACGCTCTCTTCCAGGATTGGCTAATGCAGTCATTCTCAAATATGCCTACGCGATTGAATACGATGCGGTCATTCCTACCCAACTGGATGCGACCCTTCAATTAAAGCAATGGCCGGGCCTTTACTGCGCTGGACAAATTATTGGAACTTCGGGTTATGAAGAAGCGGCGGGTTTAGGTTTGATGGCAGGGATTAATGCCGTTTTACGTCTTCGTTCACTTCCCCCACTCATCCTTCGCCGTGATGAAGCTTATATCGGTGTAATGATTGACGACCTCGTGACCAAAGGAACCAAAGAACCTTATCGTCTGATGTCCTCACGTGCAGAGTATCGCCTTTTGATGCGCCATGACAACGCGGACTTGCGTTTGACCGAACATGGCTATCGGATTGGCTTGATTAATGAAGAACGACATCAATCTTTTGAACTTAAGAAAAACGATATTCAAAAAGTCATTGAAGTCCTCGAAAAAAAGCATCTCAGTAATTCTAAAGCTATTAAAAATTTCGTGCAAAACCTCGGTTACTCCGATTTTCAAGGGGGAACTTCCGCCATTGAACTGCTTCGTCGTCCAGATGTCCGTTATTCCGCTATCCGAGATTTCGTTCCGGAACTTGCATCCTTTGATTTGGATGAAATCGCGATTGAACAATTAGAAATTATTGTAAAATACGAAGGCTATATCGAAAAGCAAAAGAAAGAGGCGCTCCATTTGGCAAAACTAGAGACCCTCTTATTGCCCCAAGATCTTGATTACGCTCATATGGATGGACTCGCTTTGGAAGCACGTCAAAAATTGGCTTTGATCCGTCCTTTGACGATTGGGCAAGCCAGCCGGATTTCGGGTGTCAATCCAAGCGATATTTCAATTCTTGTGTTGCACCTTCGCAAAGGAGGCAAATCATGAACCTTTTAATCATGAAAAAACAGCTTGAAAACCAGGGCCTTCCTCTCAATGAACAACAGATTGAATTGTTTTCAAAGTACTTAGCGCTGATGACGGAATGGAATCAAAAAATTGACCTCACTGCGTTGAAAACCGACGAAGAGATTATTGAAAAACATTTTTATGATTCTTTACTCGTTTCTTTCGGTCTAAAACTCACCAATCAAGCACTGATTGATATTGGTTCTGGGGCAGGTTTGCCAGGAATTCCCTTGCAAATCGCCTTTCCAAACCTCCATGTCACCTTATTGGAACCCACACAGAAACGTTGCCTTTTCCTTGAAGAAGTCCGTAAAAAATTAGCCCTAGGCAATCTAGAAGTCATCAACGGGCGTGCTGAAGATATTGTGACTTCAAAAAGAGAGTTCTATGATGTTGCGATTGCTCGTGCGGTTGCTCCCTTGAATATCCTGTCCGAGATCTCCTTACCACTTGTAAAAAATGGCGGTCTATTTATTGCCATGAAAGGACCAAGTGCTGAAGAAGAAATGGCCCTTTCAAAACGAGCTTTGACAACGCTTTTTTCAAGTCTTGAAAAAGTACAACATTGCACGTTGTTCTCCAATGGCGATATTCGTAACAATCTCTTTATTCGTAAAAATAAACCTACCCCTCGAAAATACCCGCGTATGTACGCAAAGATAAAAAAGAATCCTCTTTAGTTTTTGGATAAATGCCCATTATGATATAATTTCAAAATGGGAGTGATGATATGGCGAGGATTATAGCAATAGCGAACCAAAAAGGCGGCGTTGGGAAAACAACCACCGCTATTTCGTTATCATCTTCGTTAGCTCATTTTAACCGTCGTGTTTTACTCATTGACATGGATCCTCAAGGAAACTCCTCGCGAGGAGTTGGAACTGATATTACGTTGATTGCAAAAAGCGTTTATGATGTTTTGACTAAAGATGCTGATATTAACAAAATTATCCGCAGAACCGCCATGAAAAACCTGGATTTACTTCCGGCGAATCTTAAATTGGCTTCCACTGAGTCGGAAATGATCAACCGCACCAACCAACCTTTCTTTCTTTTAAAAAACTCGCTTTCAAATTTGAAAAAAGAATACGATTATATGATTATTGATTGTCCCCCTTCGCTTGGCCTTTTGAATATTAATGCATTGGTTGCCTCGAGTTCCGTTTTGATTCCTGTGCAATGTGAATATTTTGCTATGGAGGCGGTTGCCCAAATTTTGGCGTCGATCAGTAAAATTCAATCCAGCTACAACCCTGACCTAGGCATTGAGGGTTTCCTATTAACGATGTATGACCCCAGAACCCGTCTTGGAACCGAAATCACCACGCAAGTCCGTGGCCTCTTTAAGGAAAACACATTTTTGACTCAAATTCCGAGAAACATTTCACTCCCGGAAGCGAGTGCCCGTGGAATTCCGGTAACTTTATATCGCCCCACTTCTTCAGGAAGCCTTGCTTATCTAAGCCTTGCTAAAGAGGTCATGGATCATGAAGAACGATAAACAAAAACTCATCAAACAAAATTTGAGCACGCTGCTCAAAAAGTTTTCCAAAAATGACGTCATCGTCAAAATGGAAACCGAATATACCAATGCGAATGCAAAAGTATTGCCAACCAAGCTCATTGATGACAATGCCTTTTTAAAAAACGTCAAAATCAGTGAAGAAGACCTTCGCGGCCTTCATGAATCTGTTATTAGTAACGGAATCATCACTCCTCTAGTCGTGCGTCCTAAAAAGGACCATTTCGAGATTGTCCTTGGCCGTAAAAGACTTTTTGTTGCCAAAGAACTCAACATTCAAGAAGTCCCTGTGATTATTCGTGATTTTAGCGACGAAGAAATGTTGGTTATGTTATTGGCGTTCATGCGGGATAATCGCGATATGAACTCAGTGGGTATTGCTATTCTTTGCAATCACTTGACCAAGGATTTCCACTACACTCAACAATCGTTGGCGGATTTAACTCACCAGTCACGATCTCAAATCACCAATACGATGAGATTGTTGAACCTTCCCGAACACGTTCTAAACGAAGTTAGCCGGGGCAGACTCTCATATGGGCATGCCAAATCGTTAGCGACCCTTCCGGAATCAGTCGTGAATGAGTTTGTGGTGAAGATTATGAAGGAAAATTTGTCAGTCAGAACAACCGAAAGAATGGTGGCCCGTTACAAGAGCAGTTCATCGGTTGCGCTCAAAGAAAAATTCCTCTCCAAAAAATACAATTCTCAGGTTCAATTAACCAAGAAATCAATTACCCTTACATTTTCCTCGGAAAATGAATTGAAATTATTTTTAGAAAAGTTGGAAAAATAAATGGAAGATTTACGCCTTCAAAAATACATCGCGCAAGCCGGTATTTGTTCACGTCGAAAAGCCGAAGAATTAATCTTAACGAATCGCGTTGAAGTTAATGGGGTGATCGTTAACACCCTTGGCACCAAAGTGAACCCGACTGATCAAATCAAGGTGGATGGAACTTTGGTTTCTTTTGAGGCAAAATATTATTTTTTGATGAATAAACCTCCTCGCACTGTTTCCACGGTCAAAGATGATCGCGACAGACGGACGATTGTCGATTATTTTAAGGACATACCGGCGCGTTTGTTCCCTGTAGGTCGATTAGATTACAACACGACCGGCGCTTTGGTCGTTACCAATGATGGCGAGCTTGCTAATTTGATGATGCACCCGTCTGCAAATCTTTCGAAAGTTTATCAAGTGGAAATCGATAAGGATTTTAACGAGGCCGATAAAGTTCAGATCGAAAAAGGCGTTTTATTAGAAGATGGAATGACCGCGCCTGCAGAATTAGTCATAAAAGGGCCTCGTTTTTTAACTATTACGATTCACGAAGGAAAAAACCGCGAAGTGCGTCGCATTTTTGAACATTTGGGTTACTTGGTTAAAAATCTTCATCGTTCCCACATCGCTTTTTTGGATGTCAAAGAGGTCAAAGTCGGACAATACCGCCCCTTGAAAATGGCGGAAATTGAACGCATGAAAGCACTTTGTCTGCATGGAAAGGCAAACAATAAACGATAGATATTGATTAATGGCCCTTGAGGTCTATAATAAAAATTGACTTCAGGGTTAGGTGTGATTCCTTACCGGCGGTATACCCCGCGAGCTTCGGCACGAACTAGTGAAATTCTAGTGGCGACAGTACAGTCTGGATAGAAGAAGTTGGCGTTTGCCTGGCCCTGTTTTTGTGGGGCTTTTTATTTTCCCCGCCGAGAGGAGAGGGCATTATGTTGGATATCACGGTTATTCACACTTTGGCAGAATCATTTGCTTCGATTTATGGCGATTTACGCATGCTTATTGCCATCGTTGCCGATATTCTTGGTTTCTTTGGAATTTGGCAAATCATATCGAAAAGCAATACAAAAACAAAAACCAATGAAACGACACGGAAGGCAACGCAAACGATTGCTCGGGTCGCCATCTTTGGTGGCATCGCAACCATTCTCTATGCCATGCCGATGCTTCAATTCAAAGTGGCCATTTTCCCTTCGTTCCTTGAATTCCACTTTGACGAAATCCCTGTATTTATCGCCGGCTTTGCCTATGGACCGTTAACATCGTTCTTCATTCTTGTAGTCAAAACATTAATTAAACTTCCGATGACCAGTACAGCCGGTGTCGGCGAGTTAGCCGATTTACTTTATAGCAGTGCCTTCATTTTGCCTGCGGCTCTGATATACAAAAAGAACCGCACGATGAAAGGCGCTTGGTTCGGCTTTGCCGTCGGTACCCTTTGCCAATTGATCGCCAGTTCTTTGGGAAACATGTTCTTTATGATCGACTTCTATGTTTTCTTCTATAACCTTCCGGAAGCTGTTTTATTGAGCATTGCTCAAGTAGCCAACCCCAACATCACCGATATTCATTACACGATGGTCTTGTATGGCATTCTTCCCTTCAATCTTTTGAAGGATGCAGCGGTAATTATCGTGACGTTCCTCATTTATAAGCGAACCGAAGTCGTCATCTGCAAAAAAATCTAAAGAAAAAACTCGGCAAAACCGAGTTTTTTTTAGCTATTCAACTTCGATAGCGGCGGTGGGGCAATCAGCAGCGGCACCGTCAACGGCATCTTCTTCTCCAGCGGGAACGACATTGACAACGGCTTTCATTTTTCCATCGTCATCCCATTCAAACACACTGGGTACGGTAGCGTTGCATAAACCGCATCCGATACAATTATCTTTGTTGATTCTAACTTTCTTTGCCATGATTATTTCCTCCATAACACTTGCATTATATAAAACAGGGTCAAATATTGCAACAACAAATCCCCAAAAAAGACCTCCGAAAGTGTAATCTCGTACTACCAATTTATTCTAATTTCATTTAGAATATAGGACGTGAAAGAGGATTGACCTATGGCCCAAAATTCCCGCGTCCAAAAATATCAAAAACTTCGTGATGAAATTGATCATTTGGGCGACGCGCAGGAATCGACGGTTTTGCCCCCTTCAAGCCCTCAAATTTCATCGAAAACATCAAGCGAAAAGGCACTTCCGGATAGACGCCCATTGACCGATACGATTACTCGGGGAACGGTCAATATTCCGATAGACGATCTCATTAAAACCCATACTCAGATTACCAATGACGAATTCTTTCTCTCCGAAGAACAAATTGCGTTAGAGGATAAGAAAAATCGTAGATGGAGTATTATTGGAACGATTGCGACCATTGTTGTCATCGTTACTTTGGTGATTGCCCTCGCGCTTCTATTATGGAGGTTAGAAAAACTATGAAAATCAGTGTTGCTATTGACGGCCCAGCCGCTGCTGGAAAATCAACCGTCGCAAAAAGAGTTGCTTCAATCCTTGGCTTTATTTATATCGATACCGGCGCTATGTACCGTGCTTTTACCTACTATGTTCTTAAAAAAGGCGTCGATCCTCAGAATGAAGCCGCTTCATGTGCTCTGATCCCTGAAGTATTCATCGAACTTCTTCCCGGCGGTAAAGTACTTTGTAACGACGAAGATGTCACCGATGTTATCCGGGAAACCCGCATTTCTTCCAATGTTTCTTATATTGCCTCTTATAAAGCGATCCGTTTGCACCTTGTTGATTTGCAACGTGAAATGGCTGAAAAAGGTTCCGTCGTCATGGACGGAAGAGATATCGGAACTTATGTTTTACCCAACGCCGAAGTCAAAATTTTCCAAATCGCCTCAGTGGAAACCCGTGCGGTCCGCCGCTATGAAGAAAACATCCAAAAAGGCATTAAATGTGAGCTCAAAGAAATCGAAGAAGACCTTCGCCGAAGAGATTACATCGATTCCCACCGCGAATTTGCTCCTCTTAAAGCTGCTGCTGATTCGGTGCTAATCGATACTTCATTCATGAGTGTCGAAGAAGTGGTCAATACGATTCTTTCCATCATCAAACGTAAAACCGGAGTGGGTGAAGTCAAATGATCTCAGGAAGCGTTGCCATCGTTGGAAGCCCCAATGTCGGGAAATCGACACTTTTTAACCGTATCGTCGGGGCCCGCCACTCCATTGTGGATGACACCGCCGGTTCAACACGTGATCGTTTGTATGCCCAAGCTAGTTGGTTAACCAAAGAATTCAGCGTCATCGATACCGGTGGTATTGAAATCGCTGACCATCCTTTCCAAGAACAAATAAGGGCTCAAGCCGAAATTGCCATCAATGAAGCGGATATCATTGTTTTTGTTGTTGATGGACTCATCGGCGTCTCCGCGGACGACCGCATGGTCGCCAAGATGCTTTATAAAGCTAAGAAGCCTGTCTTGCTCGTCGTCAACAAAATCGATGATATTACGAAAGCGGATTCCATCTCCGAATTTTTCGGTTTGGGATTAGGCGATCCGATTCCCGTTTCCGGTGTCCATGGCATCGGTATTGGCGATCTTTTAGATAAAATCGTGGCGGTTTTGCCAGATAAAAAGCAAAAAGAATACGAAGGCCAAATCTGTTTTTCTGTCATTGGGCGCCCCAATGTCGGGAAATCCAGTTTAGTGAACGCCATCCTCAATCAAGACCGTGTCATTGTGTCTAATATTGAAGGCACAACCCGTGATGCGGTGGATACTTCTTTCCGCCGTGAAGGCAGAGATTATGTGGTCATCGATACGGCCGGTTTAAAGAAACGTGGACAAATCTATGAAGCGGTCGACAAATACTCCGCCATCCGTGCCCTTTCCGCGATTGACCGAAGCGATATCGTGCTTTTGGTGCTTGACGGTAACGAAGGCATTCGGGAACAAGACAAACACGTCGTCGGTTATGCGATGGAAGCTAAAAAAGCAATTATCATCGTGGTCAATAAATGGGATCTAGTCAAAAAAGAAAATAACACCATGAGCGATTTCATCAAAAAAGTCCGCGATGAATTCAAGTTTTTGGAATATGCTCCGGTTGTGTTCGTTTCGGCCAAAGAACGTTCCCGCATCAATACGGTTTTCCAAAGCATCGACGTCGCCTATGACGGATATTGCCTCCGCGTGGCGACTTCAACGCTCAATGAAATCATGCAAGATGCTCAAATCCTGAATCCTACGCCGTATTTTAACGGCGGTCGAATCAAAATCTTCTATGCCAACCAAGTCTCGATTAAACCCCCGACTTTTGTCTTGTTTGTCAATGACACGCATTTTATGCATTTCTCTTATCAACGGTATCTTGAAAACCGTTTGAGAGAAACGTTCGGTTTCGAAGGCACCCCGATAACGATTGTCTGCCGTGAAAGAAAATAAATGAAGATTGCTATTTTTGGAACGGGTTCTTGGGCGCTCGCGCTTGGGCAAGTCTTAACTGACAATGGTCACTCCGTGATGCTTCACGGACGCGACCCGCTGCAAATAAAAACGATCAATGAAGAACATCGTAACCCGAAGTATTTCGGGAATGATTTTTTCTTTTCACCGCAAATCCTTGCGACCGCAGATATTCAAGAAACGCTCAACGACGCCCATTACGTTGTTCTTGCCGTTCCTTCCAACGCTTTAAGAGGCGTTTTGGAGCAAATCCACGATCTTATCACGCCGAAGATGGTTCTCGTGAATACTGCCAAAGGTTTTGATGTCCAAACCAAAAAACGGCTTTCGTGTTTGATCCGTGACTTTTTTCCTCAGCGAAAACACCCTGGTGTCGTTTCGTTGATTGGGCCTAGTTTTGCCGAGGAAGTCATTATCCGAAAACTGACGTTAATTACGAGCACTTCGAAAAGTAAAAAAATGGCGCATGAAGTGGCACACTTGTTCTCGAATGAGTATTTCCGTGTCTATGCCCAACAAGATGAAGTGGGGGCAGAGATTGGTTCCGCGATGAAAAATGTGATTGCCCTGGCCAGTGGCATTATTGATGGCTTAGGCTATGGAAATAATGCTAGGGCTGCTTTAATCACACGAGGCTTGGCGGAAGTCGTCAAGTTCGGAACTTATTTTGGCGGAAAGCGGAAAACATTCCAGGGACTCACCGGTTTGGGGGACCTGAGTTTGACGTGCAACTCATTGCATAGCCGTAACTTCCGCGCGGGCATCGAAATTGGCAAAGAAGACTCGTCACAAAACTTCCTAAAAACACATGCCAACACGGTCGAAGGTATCCTTGCGACACTCATAATTCATACACTTGCCGAGGAACACAGACTGGAACTTCCCATTGTCAACGCTGTTTATGAAGTCCTCTACCATGAAGGTAAACCTTCAGAGATGGTAAAGAGACTGATGGCAAGGCCTTTAAAAGGTGAATAAGTCCGTTTTTTGCCGATGGTTAACGCATGTTGAGACGGTGTAGGTGTTGTTATTCTCGAATGATTGTGCTAATTTTATTTTAGGAAAGATGGAGGAAATACAATGAACAAGTCCGATTTAGTCGAACAAGTTGCGAAGAAAGCTAACTTGACGAAGAAAGATGCCGAGACTGCAGTTGAAGCCTTTTTTGCGATTACCGAGAAAGCCTTAGCCAAAGGCGAACCCGTCAAGATTTCTGGTTTTGGCGCGTTTGGTATCAGACATCGCAAAGGCCGTGTTGGTGTGAATCCGACCACCCACAAAAAGATTCAAATCCCAGCCGCGACCGTTGTTGTTTTCAAACCCTCAAAGAATTTGAAACAATTACTCAAGAGCCCGAAGAAAGCTAAGTAAGTATACGAAAGAGGGCCATGTGCCCTCTTTTTGTTTCCTCTTTTTTCGGTGTTGGGGTATCATTAGGGCGAAGGAATAACTCATGGATATCAGCATTTTTCTCGATCTTGCGGAACTGTTTGAAAAGTATGGCAAAAAGCTTTATATGATCGGCGGAACAAGCCGTGATTTTTTGCTTGGCCGCGCGATCGAAGATTTTGATTTAGTGACCGATGCCATTCCCAGTGACCTGCGAACCATTTTACCGGATGCGGACTTCACGTTTTCCCATTACGGAACCATTCGCTTGAAACGGCAGGGGAAAAGGGTCGACATCGTCACCTTACGCGAGGAAAAGCTTTATAAAGACCATCGCCATCCGTCCTCGGTCAGTTTTGTGAGTGACATTGAAAAAGACTATTCGCGGCGGGATTTCACGATTAACGCACTCTATATCGATGCCGCCCAACGGGTCTATGATTTCACTGGGGGTGTCAATGACCTCGAAAAACGGATCATTCGCACCATCGGCGAACCCAATGTTCGCTTTCAAGAAGATCCTCTTCGGATGTTGAGGGCTCTTCGATTCCATCTTAAACTCCATTTTGAAATCGAGCCCAATACGCTTCAAGCCATCAAAAACAATTGGGATTTGCTGGGGCTTTTGCAACCTTCCAAAGTCAATGAAGAACTGACCAAACTGCGCTCCATAGATGCGGAACAAGCGGAGACCTTGCTTAAAACTTTCGGAAAAATCGGAAGCTAACTCAAAAACTGTTAGCATTTTATGCTACGATATAACAATCAGAGGTGTTTTTATGGAAAATAGTCTTCTCGGCGCCATTGACTTCCACTATTTGCTTTTGGAAAATTACAAAAAGTTCGGAATCAACGAAAAACAAATGTCCGTCATCTGCATGGTGGATCATTTGTTGCAACAAAAAAACACGCTCGTGACAGCCGACTTATTGGCGTTAAAGATGTCTATGCCAATTACCGAAATCGATCAAATTCTGGTGGAGTTGCTCAACAAGAACATTCTTGAGTTTGATAATTCCGAAAGCCAAATGAAGACGACGCTTGAACCTTTGAAAAAAAGATTATTCCGCGAGTTCCAACTGGCCATCATCAAAGATCATGAAGCCGTCAACTCGAATGAATTTTCGACGCAAATCCAAAATATTTATCAAGTCTTTGAAAAAGAATTTGGACGTACGCTCTCACCTTTGGAATTTTCACGTATTCGTGAATGGGTTGGCTTCGGTTATACCGATGAAGTCATCATTAACGCTCTTCATGAAGCAATTTCGAATAACAAGAAATCGATTCGCTCAATCGACAAAATTCTTTTGAAATGGGCGACCCGTGACGACGTTTCCAAAGAAGGTTATTCCGCAGTCAACGAACAATGGAATAAAGACATCGAAAAAACCATTGCCATCGCGCAAACAAAGTGGGTTGACGAGGACGATGAATAAAACAACACTTGCCGCCATTTTTTCGTTTTTTGATGAATTGTTTCCCAATGCTTCCTGTGAGCTGAATTATACAAGCGACTACACGCTTTTGATAGCGGTCATTTTAAGCGCTCAAACAACCGATAAAAGCGTCAACCTCGTAACCCCGAGGCTTTTTGGTGAATTCACGACCCTTGAATCCATTGCCATTGCCGACATTGCAAAAATCGAAGGTCATATTCGCTCGATTGGTCTTTACCGGACCAAAGCTCTTAACATCAAAAATTGTTGCCGCGAAATCATCAACCGTTTCGATGGTAAAGTGCCATCCGCCAAAGAAGACCTTATGAGTCTACCGGGCGTGGGAGCCAAAACCGCGAACGTCGTTCGGGCCGAACTCTTCCGTTTTCCCGAGATTGCGGTGGATACCCATGTGGCTCGCATATCAAAGCGTCTTTATTTTGCCAATCCCGCTGATTCAGTTGAAATCATCGAAAAAAAACTTCGGAAAGCAGTTCCCGAAGATCGTTATATCAAGACGCATCATCAAATGATTCATTTCGGACGTTATTTCTGTAAAGCAATGAATCCTCAATGTGAACAATGCCGCTTACGGGATTATTGCCGGAAAATCAAAGAAGAAACTACTTGAAATAAAGTTGGTCGACCGCTTCAAGATAATAAAGGCGTGGGGTGAATCCTTGACGGATCGAACATCCCACTTTTTTGATGGTTTCAAGGGTGATTGATTTTCTTGCCGCATTTTCAAAACAATCGATGACATAACGGGCATCGATGGCATAATACTCATCAATCACCGAGAAACAGATGATGAAAAAAGCAATGCCGCCTTGCTGAAGCACTCTTCTTAAATGGGCAATTTGATGAACGGAAATGTTGCCAAGCGGAAAGGACGTTTTCGAGCGCGTGCTTTTGGCTTCGAAATCGAGGTATTTTCCGCGGTATATGCCATTATAATCGGTGGTGGATTGGTGTTCAAAATAAGCGTCGGTAATACGAGCGCCTTTGGTATAGTCAACCTTCACAATATTGATTGGGGTGGGGCGTTTGGTTATCAACGCCACCTCTTTTTCATTGTAGTAAGCATTGGCGTTATTGATGTCCGCTTCAAGACCCATCCCGCGGTTGGCGGCATTTTTCAGATTGGTTTTTTCAGCTTTTTTGGGAAGGACTTGCCCTTCAACGCCGTTGGGATATCGGATCATAATTATTTCACCGATTCGCGCACCAGTTCTTTGAACGATGCGGACGTCACATCTTCGCCACGGACTAATTTGCTGACGACTTGTGTAATGGGTTCGGGAAGGTGGCGCATATTGCCTAATAATTTCAGATATTCATCAAACACGATTTCGTTTTTGGACATCGCCGCTTGATAGAGCAACACGAGGTTTTTGGCATCCCATAAAGGATCGTGAGCGACGCCTTCGGGAGTAACGCCGAAAACTTTTAAATAATTCATCAACGAGAAGGGATTGTTGTTTGCGTCTTTAATGTATTGAGCCAAGGTGGCCGAAAGGTCGATGTCGTTCTTGCAAATGTACTTGGCGATATCGGCATTGGCGGTGGGGTTATGGGCCAACGATTGCATGACGATGCGAAGGTCGTGGTTACCGAAGGTCACGAACACACTTCGTGAGAAGGTTAACCCGCAATATTTCTTCAACTGAATCAAGGCGTCAGCGAAGGTAATGCCATCTTTGTCGATTTGTTCTTTGGTGATTCCGGTCAGGTTGGTCACAAAAGTCCCGATCTTTCCCTGGGGCTTGACGAAAACTTTCATGCCTTTATGGATGAGCAAGATTTTTCCGGACCGATTAATATCCACTTTGACTGCTCCAAGAGCAATCATTTCATGACTAAATTGGGTGCCTTCCAAATCTAAAAAAATAAGGTGTTTACGGTTTTTAATTTGCTTTAATAATGACTTCATGAACGGGCCTCGGGTTTAGTATATCATATTGTTTATTCTATGAAGAATAAAAAACAGGAAGGACCTTGGAAAACCTTTCGATTTCAAGGGTCTTTTTTATTGCTTTATTATATAAAAAAATATATAATAAATCGAAAGGTGTTGATGGTATGGACTTTAAGCTTGATTTATCCGCCGAAAAGATCCTAAAAAAACGTTTTTCCGCGAATGTGAAAGGCTATCAAGCGCTTGAGGTTGACACCTTCCTTGATCGTGTGATCAAAGACTATGAGTTTCTTGAGCTTTACCAAAAAAGCGAGATCCCGATGATTGAAACTTTAAAAGCCGAAAACAAGGCCTACAAAGAAAAGATTCAGGAACTTGAAATTCAGAACGCTTTGCTCAAAGAAAAATTTAAGAATTTGGACGACGATACCGGCGTAAGCCTCTCAAACATCGAGCTCTTAAAACGAATCAAATCGTTGGAATCCGCTTTATTCCGTTTAGGAAAAGATCCCAACAAAATCGAGTAAAAAAAGTAAATATCGACCCGGATAATTGCTGACGCTTTGCGTTAGAGGAAAGTCCATGCTCGCACGAGCTGTGATGCTCGTAGTGATTGCGCTGGCGGAAAAAATAACGCCAGGTATGCGGGAGCGCATAACGGCAGGGCGATGCCTAAACCGAAAGGTATGGCGGAACCCTTGAAGGTGCCACAGTGACGTAGCCCTTGGGAAACCAAGGGGTGGAACGCGGTAAACCCCACAAGCGAGAAACCCAAATTTGGTAGGGGAAGTTGAAGGAAATAATTAAGAATTTCCCGACGCATGCTTTGCATAGATGAATAATTATCTAAAACAGAACATGGCTTACTAGGTCGGTACTCATAAAGGAGATTTCAATGAATTTGCCCAATAAAATAACGTTGGCGAGAATGGCATTGGTGATCGTTTTGATCGGCCTTTTATTTTTTCCGTTTACGGCCCTCGGGATCACCATTCCCAACATTAATGTCGGTCTCCCGGGACAAGGCATTAACCTTGTCTATCTGATCGCCGGCATTATCTTCCTTATTGCCAGTCTCTCCGACTTTGTGGATGGGTACTTGGCACGTAAGTGGAATCAAGTCACGAACTTCGGCAAGTTCATGGACCCGATTGCGGATAAACTCTTAGTCGATTCAGCCTTTATCTTCTTGATTTCGATCCCTGCTTGGGCGAGCGAACAAGTCATCAGCGTTCCCAGCCTTGTCGTCATTCTTTGTATCGGACGTGATCTGATTGTCGACGCCATGCGTTTGGTGGCCGCTCAACGCGGACAAGTCATCGCCGCCAACATCTTTGGAAAAATCAAAACCGTCGCCGAGATGGTTGCCATTGTCTTCGTGTTCTTAAATGATTGGCCGTTTTCGTACCTTGGTCTCCCGCAAGGATGGTCGGTGACCCACATCTTATGTTACGTGGCCGCCATCGCTTCGCTTTTATCCGGAGTCATTTATATTGTCCAAAACGTCCATGTCTTAAAGGATAAATAATATGCGTGAAGCTGCCCTGATCGAATTTCTCAATGACCATCACTGGACGATCGGCTCGGTGGAAAGCATCACCGGAGGTCTTTTTGCTAAAACCCTGACGGATGTTCCGGGGGCCAGCAAAGTTTTTAAAGGCTCTTTAGTTACGTATTCCAACGAAACCAAGATGCGTTTACTTTCTATTCCACAAGAAACGTTGACCAAATACGGAGCTGTCAGCAATGAAATCGGTTCGTTGATGGCCATGAATGGAAAGAAAGCACTCAATGTTGACATCTGCGTTTCCTTTACCGGGAATGCGGGACCGGAAACGATGGATCAACTCCCTGTGGGAACTTGTTTCATCGGAATCGCGACGGCGCAATCCCAAAAAGTATTCCGCTTATCGCTTGCCGGCACCCGTAATGATATTCGGAAAGCGGCAGTGGAGTTTGCCATTGGCGAAGTATTGAAACTTCCCTTTGCAAGCAAATAAGGACAAGTTCTTAATTCATTAGGCTATTATTTGAAAGAGAGGAAATAACTATGGCAACAAAAGAACAAAACAACTCAGCAAAAGAAGAAGCTCTCGAAGAGGCTCTAAAAAACATTGAAAAGATGTACGGTAAAGGATCCGTGATGAAGCTCGGGGAACGCCCCGCTGCCGATATTGACTGCATCCCGACGGGATCGCTCTTGATCGACCAAGCTTTAGGCGTCGGCGGTTATCCCAAAGGCCGTATCATTGAAATCTATGGTCCCGAATCCAGCGGTAAAACAACCTTGGCACTCCACGCCATCGCCGAATCGCAAAAAATGGGCGGAAGAGCGGCATTCATCGATGCCGAACACGCCATTGATCCGGAATATGCCCGAAAACTCGGCGTGAACGTCGATGAACTCATTTTGTCTCAACCCGATAACGGCGAACAAGCGCTCGAAATCGTGGAAATGTTGGCTAAGAGCAGCGCCATCGATATCATCATCGTCGATAGTGTCGCCGCCTTGGTCCCGCAAGCCGAACTTGATGGCGTCATGGGCGATAATCAAGTAGGTTTACAAGCGCGTTTGATGAGCAAAGCGATGAGAAAACTCGCCGGCGTGCTCAACAAATCTTCGTGCACCGTCATCTTTATTAACCAACTTCGTGAAAAAGTCGGTATCGTTTACGGCAACCCCGAAACCACCAGCGGTGGCCGCGCCTTAAAATTCTATGCGACCGTCCGTATCGATATCCGCCGCGGCGAAGCGATTAAAAACGGTGAAGACGTGCTTGGCAACATCGTGAACGTCAAGATCGTGAAAAACAAAGTTGCTCCCCCCTTCAAATCCGCGAAAGTCGAATTAATCTTCGGCGAAGGTTTCTCCAAGACCGGTGAAGCCCTTGATGTCGCGACCGAGATGGGCTTCATCAAAAAGACCGGCTCCTGGTACGAATACAACGGCTCCAAAATCGGACAAGGACGCGAAACCGCGAAAACCTATCTTAAAAACAACCCAACGGTTCTTGACGAAATTGTCAAAAAAATCCGTACCGGTGCTATTTAATTGACACTTTGAAAGAAGCCGCCCGCAAGGCGGTTTTTCTTTTTGGGCGACTTATTTCAAAACACTTTGATTAAAACGTCGGATTTGCTATAATACATGTGTATCTTCGGATACTGACACATATACTCAAGAGTCGTTTACGTAGGTTCTGTAATCGGGCCCAAGCCCGTGAGCATAAAAAACAGCGAATGGAATCTCCAATAGGAGCGATTTTTGAGTAAAAATATCTGCAAATTGCGGTTATTTTATTTTTCCGTCGACCACGGATTATAAGCCGTCTGAATTGAACCCCCGTGAAACTCAATTCACCGTGCAGGCAAACCATTGAAAGGGGAAACTGTCATTATGCCTACTGGAACAGCCATTCTCCTGATTATTCTTGCTGCCATCGTCGGAATCGGCGTTGGTCTACTCGCTTATTTTTTCGTGCCTTTATTCGCATCGAAAAAAGCGATGGCCAAAGCCGCCAAAATCATTCGTGACGCAGAAATCAAAGCGGAACACTTGGTTAAGAACAGCCAATTGGACGCCAAGCAAGCTGCATACGAAATGAAGATTGAGGCTGACAAGGAAATTAAGGAGCGGAAAGCAGAAGTCGTTGCTGCCGAAAACAAATTACTCATACGCGAACAAGGGATCGATCGTCGTGATCTAGCCCTCATTGCCAAAGAAAACACGCTCGAAGAAAAGAATGAAAACTTAGCCAAACGGTTTAAAGAAGTGGATGCCAAAGAAGCCCTTCTCCAAACCAAGATTGATTCCATCATTGTTGAACTCGAAAAAGTCTCCAACATGTCCGTCAATCAAGCGCGCGATGAAATCTTCGCCCGCGTCGAAAGCAAAATCAGCAAAGAAATTGCTCAATTCATCCGTAACAAAGAAGACGAAGCCAAAGAAATGGCCGCCAAAAACGCTCAAGACTTGTTGGGCTTGGCCATCAGTAAATATGCCCAAGACGTTACCACTGAAAGAACCGTCAGCGTCGTGGCTTTACCCAGCGATGAGATGAAAGGTCGCATCATCGGTCGCGAAGGCCGGAACATCCGCGCCCTCGAACAACTTCTCGGCGTCGATCTCATCATCGACGATACCCCGGAAGTTATCACCGTCAGCTGCTTTGACCCGATCCGCCGCGAAACCGCGCGCCGCTCACTCGAACTTTTAATTAAAGATGGCCGTATTCAACCCGGCCGTATCGAAGAAGTCGTTGAAAAAGCCAAAGCCGAAGTTCAAGAATCCGTGCGTCAAGCCGGTAAAGAAGCCGCGTTCAAACTCGGTTTACCGCGCATCCACCCCGAATTATTGGACTATGTGGGCCGTTTGAAATACCGGACCAGCTATGGTCAAAACGCCTACGATCACTGTGTTGAAGTTGCCTATCTTGCCGGCATCATGGCCGCTGAATTGGGCCTTGATCAAACCTTAGCCAAACGCGCTGGTTTGCTCCACGATATCGGCAAAGCCGCTGACTTCGAATTGGATGGCAGCCACGTTGAAATCGGTGTCCGCTTTGCCAAAAAATACGGCGAACCGGATGTGGTCATCAACGCGATTGAAAGCCACCATGGCGATGTCGAAAAGAAATACGTTATTTCGCACCTCGTTGAAGCGGCCGACACCTTATCCGCCGCCCGTCCCGGTGCTCGCAGCGAAACGCTTGAAAACTATGTCAAACGGATCGAGCAACTCGAACAAATCTGCAAAAGTTATGAGGGTGTGTCGCAAAGCTTCGCGATGCAATCCGGTCGTGAAGTCCGCGTTATGGTCGTTCCCGAACGCATCGACGATATCGGAGCTTATAAGTTAGCTCGTGACATCCGCGAACGCATCGAAAACGAAATGACCTATCCTGGACAAATCAAAGTCTCGGTCATCCGTGAATACAGGGCCATCGAAACGGCCAAATAAAACTGAGGACCCCAAGCGGGTCCTTTTTTGGGAAAGTGGGGCATGTCATGAAAATACTCTTTATCGGTGATATCGTCGGCAAAAACGGTCGTGAAACCGTCGAACGCAATTTGGCAGGACTTAAAAAGAAATACCAAATTGATTTCGTCATCGCCAACGGTGAAAACGTCACTCATGGCAAAGGCATCATTTATAACCATTACAAAAACTTGTTGAAAACCGGCGTCGATTGCATCACGCTGGGGAATCATTACGATTCCAAAAGCGAAATTAAGGACTACATTGACGGAGCTACCTCCATCATCCGGCCTTACAATCTGGAAAAAGAGTTTCCGGGCACCGGAACAGTCCTTTACAAAGGCGATCAATATTCCATCCGCGTGACCAATTTGCTCGGCCGTGCATTTATGGAAGAAAAGGTCAAAAACCCGTTTGATTGCCTC
The DNA here is from genome assembly GCA_937873795.1 of uncultured Caryophanales bacterium. Lineage (GTDB taxonomy): Bacteria > Bacillota_I > Bacilli_A > RFN20 > CAG-826 > CALMWE01. The sequence continues at coordinate 7,493 of CALMWE010000321.1, read as the reverse complement.
AAAGAAATCCTCGAACATGAAGAAAGAGCCGACATTCACATTGTCGACTTCCACGCCGAAGCCACGGGCGAAAAACAATGCATGGGCTGGGCTTTTGACGGCCAAGTCAGCGCCGTCTTGGGAACCCACACCCACGTTCAAACCCGCGATGCCCGCATCCTTCCCAACGGAACCGCCTTTATGAGCGATGTCGGCATGGTGGGAGCTTATAATGGGATTCTCGGCGATAAGAAAGAAGCCGTCATTAATCGTGTGTGGCATGATTTGCCCGGACGATTTGAAGTCGACGACCGCGATGACTCGGTTCTCAGCGCCGTTGTCCTCGATATCGATCCTGAAACCGGAAGAGCGCAAGACATCATTCCGGTCTACTTACTTGAAAAGAAATAGTTAGGAGTTTCCATGCGTCCCATCGTTATCAAAAACCGTCCGATCATGAGCGAAGAAAGAGACCGCCGTTTCAAAGACTTCGAGACCTTACGCAGTGAGGTCCGGGTATCGGAGCGGTTGCTCAAAGCTGCCCATGGCAAAAAGTACTATATCCGCACCTACGGGTGCCAAGCCAATGTCCGCGATGAAGAAACCATGGCGGGTCTTTTGGCTATGGCCGGATTCAGCAAAGCCGAAGACGAAAACCAAGCCGATTTAGTCATTGTTAATACCTGTGCGGTCCGTGAAAACGCCGAAGATAAAGTGTTTGGCGAAATCGGACTGTTGAAATCACTCAAAGAAAAACGCCCCGACATGATTGTCGCGGTGGCCGGATGCATGATTCAACAAGCGCATGTGGTGGAAGCCATCGAAAAGAAATACAAATCCATCGATTTAGTCTTTGGAACCCATAACATCCACGAGCTTTTGGATATGCTCGACGAAGTGTTGGCGACGCATACCCGTCTCATCGATGTCCGTTCCCGTTCCGAAGTCGTTCCGGAAAATCTTCCCAGTGTCCGGACCGAACGCTTCAAAGCCTTCGTCAATATCATGTACGGATGTGACAAATTCTGTACGTATTGCATCGTTCCCTATACTCGTGGCAAAGAACGCTCACGCCAATCCGCCGATATTCTCAAAGAGTGCGCCGACCTCGTTCAAGCGGGTTATCAAGAAATCACGCTTTTGGGACAAAACGTCAACGCTTATGGAAAAGATCTGAAAGACGGAAGTTCCTTTGCTTCGCTTCTAGAAAACGTCGCCAAATTAGGAATTCCCAGATTACGTTTTATGACCTCGCACCCATGGGATTTTTCCGATGCCATGATTGACGTCATCGGCCAATATCCCAACATTATGCCCGCCATCCATTTACCCGTTCAATCCGGCAATGATTTAATCCTTCGCAATATGGGCCGCCGTTATACCTCGGCTTCGTACAAAGACCTCGTCGACAAAATGAAAGCAAAAATCCCCGGTTTAGCTTTAACCACCGACATTATCGTCGGTTTCCCGGGCGAGACCGAAGAGCAATTTATGGATACCGTGGAAATGGTCCGTTATGTCGGTTATGACGGATGCTTTACGTTCATCTATTCGCCCCGTGTCGGAACGCCTGCCGCCAAGATGGAAGATAACGTGACCGATGAAGAAAAACATCGTCGCTTCTCATTGCTTTTAAAGACCGTCGAAGCAGAAGCCGAAAAACGGGCAGATGCGATGGTTGGAAAGACCGTCTCTGTCCTCGTCGATGGCACCAGCAAGAAAAATGATTCCGTGCTTTCGGGATATGCCGAAAACGGGAAGCTGATCCACTTCCAGGGCAGTGAAGACCTCGTCGGGAAGATCGTCAAAGTCCACATCCTGGAATCGCATCTTTATTCGATGATGGGAGAAATCGTCCATGACTGATTTTGAAGAAAAACTCGGCCAGTTGCGAGAAGTTCTTTTCGACCGTGAAGAGGTCAAACGCTACTTTGCTCTTAAACGGGCGATTGAAGCGGATTCCGAATTGATGAAAACCAACGAACTGCTGCGGTTGCATCAAAAGGAAATGGCCAAGAATCTTCACAACCCGAAAAAGTACGCTGAAGAAAAAGCCCTGTTCGAACACTATTCGGATGTGTACCAAAACCATCCGCTGGTGGTCAATTACGAAGCGTGCAAAGCGGACGTTTACGTCCTTCTTACCCAACTCAAAAACATCCTTGAAAAATAGCTCCCACAGTCGGAGCTTTTTTTGTCTCGGGCTTGTTAGGGCCCTTAAAACTTACATAAATATAAGTTTTCGTGTGATACAATAGGGTTACTTGAATTTTCGAGGAACGAATATGAAACCAAAATATACGCCGATGATGATGCAATATTTAGCCATCAAGGAAAAACATCCGGACACCTTGATCTTATTCCGTCTCGGCGACTTTTATGAACTTTTTTTCGAGGATGCGAAAATCGCCAGCAAAGAACTCCAACTCGTTTTGACCGGGAAGAATGCCGGCTCTCCGGAACGCGTCCCGATGTGTGGGGTCCCTCATCACGCCATCAAAAACTATGTGGCTAAACTCATTGCCCGTGGTTACAAAGTTGGAATCGTCGAACAATTGGAAGATCCAGCCTTGGCAAAAGGCATCGTTGAACGGGATGTCATTCAAATCATCACTCCCGGGGCCCAAATGGATTTATCGGGAACCGAAAATAACTACATCGTCGCCGTCGATGAAACCGAGTTTTGCTATGTTTTGAGTTATGCCGACTTATCGACCGGCGAAATCTCCGTCATGAACGTTGAAAAAGACTTGGAATCGTTACTGAGCGAATTAGATAACCTTTTAACCCGTGAAATCATCGTCAAAAGTACGTTCTCTCCGGAACTCATCCTTTCCATCAATGCCAAACGGAATGTTTTGATTTCCCGTGAAGACAATGATCAAGTCAACCTCGAACATGAACCCATTTTGGCGGACGTCAAAGACCTTTTCCAAATGAAATCCATCGTCCGTTTGATTAACTACCTCAAGAAAACCCAAAAACGCAATTTGGATTATTTGCAAAAGGCAAATGTCATCAAGACCAACAAGACGCTTCAAATTGATGCCTTCTCACGGTTAAATCTCGAATTGACCAGGACGATCCGAAGCGAAGAAAAATATGGCTCGTTGTACTGGTTGCTCGATGAAACCAAGACCGCGATGGGCGGCCGTCTTTTAAAGCGGTGGATTTTAAAGCCCTCTTCGGACTTGGATGAAATTTTACGCCGACAAGAAATGATTTCCGTCTTGATGGACGATTTCTTGGTCCGCGGCGATTTACGTAAAGACTTGGATGAAATCTACGACTTGGAACGTTTGATTGCCCGTATCGGCTATGGCAACGCCAACGGCCGCGATATGCTTCAACTTCGAAATTCGTTACGGGTCGTTCCCCATTTGAAAAAACGTTTGGCGCAACTCAACAACGCGCACTACGAAGCCCTTCTTTCCCGCATGAATTCGCTGGAGCCGATCGTCGAAGAAATCGAGAAAGCTATCCGCGAAGACGCTCCTGTGTTAATTACCGAAGGCGGCATTTTCAAGAAAGGCTACTCTCCCGAACTGGACGAACTCATCGAACTTTCCCATGGGGGAAAGAAATGGGTCGCCGATCTGGAAGCTTCCGAACGTGAAAAGACCGGCATCAAAAACTTAAAAATCGGTTATAACAAAGTTTTCGGTTACTACATCGAAATCAGTAACGGCAACGTCGCCAACGTCAAACCCGAATTCGGCTATGAACGTAAACAAACTTTGACCACCGGCGAACGTTACGTGACCCCCGAACTCAAAGAAAAAGAAGCCTTGATTTTAACCGCCGATGAACGTCAGATGACGATGGAACACGAGTTGTTCGTCGAACTCCGCAAACGCATTCAAGCGGAAACCCCGAAAGTCCAACAATTGGCTAACACCTTAGCGCTGGTCGACGTCCTTGCTTCATTGTCCGAAGTCAGCGTCAATTATCACTATGTCCGCCCGAGTTTCAATTTCGACCGCACCGTCGAAGTGGTGGATGCCCGTCATCCGGTCATTGAGAAAGTCATGAAACAAAGTCGCTTCGTGGCCAACGATGTGATGATGCCCGCCGATGTCGATGTGTTATTGATTACCGGCCCCAATATGGGCGGTAAATCGACCTATATGCGTCAAATCGCCTCTTTGGTTGTGATGGCGCAGATGGGGTGCTTTGTCCCTGCCAAATCTGCCAAATTAATGGTTTTTGACCAAATCTTCACCCGTATCGGTGCATCCGATGACCTTGTCAGTGGACAATCGACCTTCATGGTGGAAATGTCCGAGACCAATTTTGCGCTTCGGCATGCCACCGAAAATTCGCTTTTGATCTTTGATGAAATCGGCCGCGGGACCGCGACCTTCGACGGCATGGCACTCGCCCAAGCCATCATTGAATACATCACGTCACGGTTGCACGCCAAAACGCTATTCTCCACGCACTATCACGAATTGACAATGCTCGAACACGAAGTGACGACACTGAAAAACGTCCAAGTGTGCGTCGCCGAAGAAAACGATCAAATCACGTTCTTGTATAAAGTCAAACCCGGAGCGATGAACAAGTCTTACGGTATCAACGTGGCCCGTTTGGCGCATCTACCGGATGCTTTGTTGACACGCGCCAAAGAAATCTTGGGTACGTTGGAATCCCGTGAAGTTCCGTTTGCCGCCAATGTGTTAAAGCCTCTGCCGGTCAAAGAAGAAGCCTGGATCAAAGAAATCAAAAACATCGATCCGCTGACGATGACCCCGCTCGAAGCGCTCAATTATTTATACGACCTGAAAAAGAAAATGAAGTAGGTGATTCGATGAGTAAAATTCATGTGATGGATAACGCGCTGGCCAATATGATTGCGGCCGGCGAAGTCGTCGAACGGCCCAGCAGTGTCATCAAAGAACTGGTGGAAAACAGCATCGATGCCCAAAGCCGGCAAATCGGTGTTTTCATCTATGATGCCGGACGTACCAAAATCGTCGTTGAAGACGATGGTGTCGGCATGGACCGCACGGATGCGGTGGCCGCATTTAAACGTCATGCCACAAGCAAAATCCTAACCACGTTTGATTTATTCCGCATCAAAACCCTTGGTTTCCGCGGAGAAGCTCTTCCGTCCATTGCTTCCGTCAGCAAAATGACGTTAGTCACCTGTGACGGATCGAATGCCGGAACCTCGGTGGTTTCGGAAGACGATGAACTAACGACTCATGACGCTCCGATGCGCCAAGGCACGATCGTGACCGTCGAAGAACTTTTCTACAATACCCCGGCGCGTCTCAAATACCTGAAATCCGATTTTACCGAAAACGCCAACAGCATCGAAACGATGTGCCGTTTGGCTTTGGCCCATCCCGAAATCGCGATGACGCTTTATATCGATGACCGTAAAAACTTTTCCACCTCCGGACGTGGCAATTTATTAGAGACCATCAAAGACATTTATGGCCTCGATGTCGCCCAAAAGATGATTCCGTTTCATTACTCAAACAATGATTTTTCCGTGGATGGCTTTTTGGGAAAACCGGAAATGGCCAAAGCCAACCGTTATTTCATCATTACGTTGCTCAACGGACGTAACGTTTATATGCCCAAAGTCCAATCAACCATCGTCGACAGCTATCATGATTTTATTCCACCGACCCGGTTTCCTTTTGTTGTTCTTGAAATGACCATTGACCCCGCCCTCGTGGATGTCAACGTTCACCCGAGCAAACGCGAAGTCCGTTTCTCCAAAGAAGGCGACCTTCGTTTAGCGTTACTGGAAAAAATCCCCGAAGCTTTAAGAGGAAAGAATTTGGTTCCCGACATCGTCTCGGTGCCGAAAGCTCCGGTGATCGTCAAGGAGGAACAATTGGCATTGGAGTTCGATACGTATACTCCTAAACCCATCTCACCAGAAGTTGAAGTCTTTTCTGCTCCCGAAGTCACGGTTTTTAAAGAACCCGAAGTGTCCTTCAACGAACCGGCCCATGCCGAAACGCAAATCCAGTCTTTGAAAGCTTTATGCCAACTTCATCTCACTTACCTTGTTGCCGAAGATGATCAAGGCGGCTTCTATCTGATTGACCAGCACGCCGCCAACGAACGCATCAATTATGAGAAATTACAGAAGCTGATGAATGCCACGTTGACCGTCAGCGAACCGCTGATTCCAATCGTGGTGCACCTGAATCCGAGTGAAATGGCACTCCTAAATAACGAAAAAATGGCCCTTTTGGAGTCCGTAGGGCTTAAATTGGATCCATTTGGCATCAATGCCTATCAAGTCCGCCAAATCCCGTCATGGGCCAAAGAATACGATGAACAGGCCTATGTGGATGACATTCTCCACGAAGCCCTTCATGGCGACAAAATTGACATTCCAAAGTTGAGAACCCATGTCATCGCAACGATGAGCTGCAAACGCTCGGTCAAAGCCCATGACCGTCTCTCGCTTTCCGAAATGCAGTATCTTCTAGATACTTTACTCCGCTGCGAGAATCCGCATAGCTGCCCGCACGGACGTCCCACGATCGTCCATTTTACCCAATACGAAATCGAAAAAATGTTCAAGAGGACCGGCGTATGATCTATGTTCTTGTCGGACCCACCGGAAGCGGAAAATCCTCCGTCGCCGAAGCCTTTGCGCAACGCTTGAATCTGCCCATCGTCAATGGCGATGCTTTTCAGGTATACCGCGAATTCGACATAGGTACCGCCAAGCCCAGTCAAGACATACGCAGTAAAATTCCCCATTATCTCTTCGATTTTGTCTCACCTGAAAACGATTATGACGTGAAAACGTATCAAACGGATTTACGCTCGACCATCGCGTTTATGGAAGCCAAACACCAAGACTTCATTTTGGTCGGCGGCACAGGTTTGTATATCCGTGCCGGTCTTTACGATTATGACTTTGCCGAAGAAGCTCCCGTCGATGTTTCGGATTTGGAACAACTTTCCGATGCCGAACTTCATGAACGCTTATGCGCCATTGACCCCGTGGATGCTCAAAAAATCCATCCCAACAACCGGAAGCGCGTGCTTCGTGCGTTAGCCATCTATCGCAGCCGCGGAATGAATAAAACCGAACTCCTCGCACTCCAAGAACATCGTTGTCTTTTCGAAGCCGTGTTTGTGGGCATTGACCTTCCCCGCGAACTCCTTTATGCCCGAATCGATGAACGCGTCGAAAAAATGTTTTCGCAAGGCTTGGTCGAAGAAACACGAAATTTGATTCAAAAATACGACCCCAAACGGCATGCTTTCCAAGGTATTGGCTATAAAGAATTGTTGGAGCATTTCGCTGGTCAAATGACTTTGGATGAAGCTAAAGTTAAAATCAAGCAAGACAGTCGCAATTATGCGAAACGGCAAATGACTTTTTTCCGTCATCAACTTCCGGTGGAATGGGCTCATAGCCAAGAGGAAACGCTCGACTTGTTACTGAAGAAAGCGGGGCAACGCCATGGATAATCTATTGACTCGGACCCGAATGCTTCTGGGAGACGAGAAAGTGGATTTTTTACGCACCA
>CALMWE010000320.1 GCA_937873795.1 uncultured Caryophanales bacterium | reverse complement strand
ATCAACTCGGTGATGTTTTTAGCGATTTTCATTTGTTTATTTCTCCTTTGAGGTTGAACTCCACACATAGCTGGTCATGGATAAGGAACCCATGGTGCGAGAGTCGTTGTAGATGTGAATGGTATCATCGGGGTCTGTGGCCCCTAAGACATAAAGTAAGGGATCGTAATGATCAGGCGTCGGAACGGATTCTTTACCTCCGGGTAAGGCGAGGTAAGACAAACACCGTTCATGATCGTGTTTGAGGATGGCTTCTTGGATGGCGGCATCGAAGGCATCCGCCCACGGATAACCGGTGGTGGGATGGTCCCAATCGACCATACGAACGTTATGGACGATGTTGCCGCTAGCGATGATGAGAATGCCTTCATCGCGAAGGACTCTTAAGGCTCTTCCGATGGCGTAGAGGGCTTTGGGCTCTAAACGGGCATTCACACTGAGTTGGACGACGGGAATATCGGCTTTGGGAAACAAATGGACAAGGACCGACCATGCGCCATGATCTAAGCCCCAGGTGTTATCGATGGAAAGCTGTTGGCCTAAGAGGGTTTGAAGTCTTTGGGCAAGTTCGGGAGATCCTTGAACCGGGTATTGAATCCGGTAGAGTTCTTCCGGAAAGCCATACATGTCGTAAACCATTTTGGGCTGCGAGACGTTCGTACTACAGAGGCTATTGGTAAACCAATGCGCGGACACCATTAAAATGCCTTTCGGTGTGGGAAGGGGTTTGGCTAACGCTTTCCAACCTTGGGTAAAGACGTTATTTTCGATGGCGTTCATGGGTGAACCATGACCGATAAAGACGACAGGCATGCGTTGCATTGTTGACCTCGATAGTTATGTTATAGCGTAATTACGCTTTTTTACCAAGCAAAGTGATTATTCTGTCCAAGAAAAAAGGAAGGCAGAGCCCTCCTTAAGAACGAATTCAGGATTTCTTTTCGTTTGCGGTCCTATTCTTCTTTCGAGACGTTGTTTTTCCCGTAGAGCTTTTGCAGTTTGGTTTAACGGACTTCGGGATGACTAGGGTTCAACCTTTGTTTTGTTCGGAACGAGGCTCGTCAAGACGTCATAACACCCTTTCGGGAAGACCAACTTCTGCAGGGTTTGATGTTCATGGTAATAAAACGCGGTGGACTCTCTTCCCTGGGGACCTTCAAGGACAATCTTCTCGATGGAAGCGAGGGAAAATTTTTTGGGATTATTTTCCACGCATT
>CALMWE010000319.1 GCA_937873795.1 uncultured Caryophanales bacterium | reverse complement strand
CGGCCTCGGCTACATCACGCTCGGTCAGTCCGCCACCACACTCTCGGGTGGCGAAGCGCAGCGCGTCAAACTCGCGTTGGAACTGTCCAAACGCGACACCGGCCGCACGTTGTACATCCTCGATGAGCCGACCACCGGCTTGCATTTTGCCGATATTGAGTTACTATTATCCGTAATTAACCAATTATCCGCGCATGGCAACACCATCGTCATCATCGAGCACAATTTAGACGTGATCAAAACCGCTGATTGGATCATCGACATGGGCCCCGAAGGCGGCGCAGGTGGCGGTCAAATCATCGCGCAGGGCACACCGGAGGAAGTCGCAGCGAATCCGAAGAGTGTGACCGGCGTGTATTTAAAACCGTTGTTGGCCAAAGGTTAACACCGACCCAGAGCAGTCGGCAAAACGCGATACGGCATAGGAATAGATATGTGGGTCTCCCATTTTTTACAACTTTTGGCACGAATTTTGGTCGGCGCATACCCGCGCTGGGTCGGCAGTCAGCCGAACCACAACCAGCGGATTTACATCGCCAACCACACCAGTCACATCGACACGGTGGCAATTTGGGCGGCATTGCCCGAGCATTTGCAAAAGCACATAGGACCAAGGGCGATGACAGAGTCGGGAAGGGTGATCGAAGTAAGGAAAAAATTATAGTTAAAGGATCCGACATGAATATCTTGAACCCCCTCAGGAACCGTATATGTTCGGTCTTCTTTATCGCGTGGGTAAAGCAACAAAATCATTTGATTGCAATCAAATAACACATCGTCTCTCAGTGAAAAACATGTGTTCTTTTCGTCAACCGTAATTCTTTGTAAGTCATAGCAATCAAGGAAATTGTAGGTGGCAATATCTTGGAGTTTTTCATTGATATGAAGGGCTTTTAAGTTTCGGCAATCTAAAAAGGCAGCTGGGAATAATTGGGTTACAGGGGGAGGAATCTTGTAAAAGGGGTCCTCTTTGCCTTGCGGATAATAGATCAAAACGGTATTGGCTTTGTTAAAAAGAACACCCTCGATTGAGCGATAATACTTATTCTTTGGAGAGACCCTGATTTTTTCTAAATCATAGCAGTTGGCAAAGGCACCGTCGCCGATGCTTGAAACATGCTCACCGATGTAAAACGAGGTGATTCCAGAGTAAGCAAATGCTTGTCCGCCGATGGCAGTCAGTGAGGAAGGGCATTTCACTGATTTTAAGTCTATGCAAAAGGCAAAGGCACCATCGTCAATGGTCGTTACGGAATCGGGGATTTCGAATTTTTTGGCTTCTCGATCGCAGCTTATTAAGACCTTCTTATCACTGGATAGTGTCAAACCTGCTTTTGTTTTCAATTTTATGGGTTTCCTTTCTTGTTCGTGTTTGTGAGAACGAAATCATTTTGCATGGACCTTTTTCGTTGGTGGCGGATATAAAGCCATGTTGTTTTGACGAAAACGCTTATTTAATACTCGTGTTCCAGTGGACGGGTCTGTTCTTGGGATTCCAAAGTTTTGACCAATGTTGAGGTTTCATCACGTGTTCAGAAAAAATAATTAGTTCGGAACAACCTTTAAAAGCGTCTTTTCCAACATAGGTTATGGTTTGGGGAATGTCGATACTGACAAGTGATTGACAAAAAGAAAACGCGTTTGCTTGGATTTTTTTGAGTGTTTTGGGAAGAATAATATTTTCTAACGAGAGACAAAAGAAGAATGCGCTCCTGCTTATCGTATCGATTTGCTGGGGAATTTCAATTGAGATCAAGTTCTCACATAATGCAAAAGCCCCCGAATCGATGGTTTTAAGCGTTGAAGGAAGATGAACGCATGGAATTCTGTTGCAACGGCTAAACGCGCCCTGGACGATGATTTCTACGCCTTCCGGGATCGTGACAATCCCCCGCTTCCCTTGGGGGCACCGGATGAGTTTTTTCATTCTTTTGTCATACAATATGCCATTGTCAGAAATAAACATTGGATGATCTTTTTCGACTATGATTTCGCTTAACTTTTCACACGTAACGGCAAAATCAAAATGGACGTAGCGAACGCTTGTAGGGATTTCAACCGAAGACAAATTCCAATATCCAGCGAAAGTCCCGGGAGGCAACCGTTTCATGTGATTGGGTATGACTACTGTGGTACATTCCGTTTTCGCATCTTCTTGTTCAAGGGAATCGGTGTTTTTTTCGTTTTCAAGAGGGTTCATGGTTCTTGGCTCCTTTTTACCAAATGGATACTTCACATTATAAAAAGAGCGAATCGGTTGATAAGCGGAAATGGTCCCAACTTTTTGAAAGTAACGATTGGATTTATATGTCTTTATGAGTATTTCCTATTTTGCAAAGCAAATTTCTGGCTGTGAAATAACGAATAAAAACGAATGATTGTTTGTTCAAGTTCCGGATCAACAAATAAATAGAGGAATTGGTCTTCAAGCGAAGAAAGGCTACTTTTTTGATAAAAGGCCTCTGCGATGGCCGCTGTCATGGAAGTAATCGTATCGCAGTCGCCACCAATGCTGACGGCTGTCCGAATTGCGTCTTCGAAATCGGTTGATATCAAAAAACAGTAAATGGCGTGTGGTACGCTCCCTTGGCAGGTCACATCAAATCGGTAGGTCCTCACTAGTACTTCATAGTCAAGACTTCGGATGTTTGGATAATAGTGTTTTGCCACATATTCTTCGATTTCTTTCTTTGTTTTTCCGGTCTTGGCTAAAAACACACACATGGCAATCGCCTCGGCTCCTTTTAAGCCTTCCTGATGATTATGGGTTATCTCAGTCACTGCTTGGCTAAGTAACTTGACTTCGCTTTCGCTCTTGGCAATCCAACCCACTGGTGAGATACGCATGGCAGCACCATTGCCAAACGAGTTGTAAGGTTTTCTAAGGAGCAACGGTTTATGACTCCACTCGAAAAAGGACTTGCCCCATCCGGCATGGATATTGTCTTGACACGTCTGCGAAAAACTAACAATCAACTCACCTTGAATAGTTTTCAGTTCTTTTTCCTCGTAGTGAAGAGGAAAATGGTTGATTAAGGTTTTAGCTAACGCGATTGTCAGCAAAGAATCGTCTGTCATCCGAATATGAATATTGAAGAGATCAAAATCTTTTGTCTTAATGTTTCTGGCTTCATAAACCGAGCCGACCATATCGCCAATAATTGCTCCTAGCATAGTTCTCTCCTTTTAAAGATGGTTATTTCTGCGCAACCGAGCGTTTTTCCAACTAAATAGGCTCCTATACGATTTGTTTTATGTACAAAAGAAGTGGCAAAAGAGATGGCTTCTTCTTTGGTTTGGTTGAATAAGGCAACACAGAAACAATCATTCGGAGCAGCATAAACGGTTCCACTTGCGAAAGCTCCCCCGCATTGATTAAATCTTCCAATCACAAA
>CALMWE010000318.1 GCA_937873795.1 uncultured Caryophanales bacterium | reverse complement strand
AACCGCCGATCGGAAGGGCGTTTCCGCGGAGGGTGACTTCTCCCGTCATGGCGACGTTGGCGTCGACCGCTCGGCCTGTTAAGCAGGAAATAATGGCGGTCGTGATGGCGACACCGGCCGAGGGCCCGTCTTTAGGCACAGCGCCTTCGGGGACGTGAATGTGGATGTCGTTACTTTCGAAGATTTTGGAATCGATTTGGTATTTGGCGGCGTTGGCTTGGATATAGTCCAAAGCAATGCTCGCGCTTTCTTTCATGACGTCGCCTAAGTTACCGGTGAGGACAAGGCGTCCTTTGCCGGGGAAATGGTTGACTTCGATGGGCAGGATATCGCCGCCGAATTCGGTATAGGCGAGACCCGTGACGACACCGACTTGGTTTTCTTTGTCTTTCTTGGTGTTTTCGAAGATTTCCACGCCGAGGTACTTGCGCACCGCATCGGGATCGATGACCACTGAGGTCATGTCGCTGGTTTTAAGTAAATCAACGACGACCTTCCGGAGAATCGAGGCAATCTTACGTTCGAGTTCACGGACACCGGCTTCACGCGTGTACGATTCAATGATTAACGCCAGCGCTTCGTCGGTGAAAGTAACTTGTTCGTCTTTTAAGCCATTGGCCAGCATCTGTTTACGGATCAGGTGGCGTTTGGCGATTTGGATCTTTTCAAGTTCGGTATAGGAGTTGACTTCGATCAGTTCGAGACGGTCTCTGAGCGGTCCGGGGACATTCTCGAGGTAGTTGGCCGTGGCGATGAACAAAACATTGGAGAGATCGTAAGGTTCTTCCAAGTAGTTATCGTTGAAGGCACCGTTTTGTTCGGGGTCGAGGACTTCCAAGAGCGCACTGGCGGGATCGCCTTTGTAGGACGAGGACAGTTTATCGACTTCGTCGAGCAGGAACACGGGGTTGGTAACTCCGGCTTTTTTCATGCCGGCGACGATGCGTCCGGGCATCGAACCCACATAGGTTCTCCGGTGACCGCGGATTTCGGCTTCATCGGAAATGCCGCCTAAGGAGGCTTTGATGAATTTACGGCCTAAGGCGCGGGCGATGGATTTGCCGAGCGAGGTCTTACCGACACCGGGCGGCCCATAGAAGCACAGAATCGGGGCTTTGAGGTTACCGGTCATCTTTTTGACCGCTAAATACTCGACAATCCGCTTTTTGACCTTATCGAGGCCATAATGGTCTTCGTTGAGAATCGTTTCGACGTTGTTGAGGTCATCGTTATCCGCAGTGCGTTGATACCACGGGACATCCATCAATAAATCGATATAACCTTTGATGAGCGAGGCTTCAAGCGAGGCTTGGGGCATCATCTCATAACGTTTGAGTTCGGCTTTGACTTTGGCTTTGACGTGTTCGGGATAGGGATTCTTTTCGAGGCGTTCGAGAATGGTTTCTTGGCTATCGCCGTCCATGCCGTCTTCACCGAGTTCGGTTTTGATGGCTTTGAGCTTTTCGCGTAAGAAATATTCGCGTTGGTTCTTTTCGGCGGATTTCCGCACTTCTTCTTGAAGTTCGCGGTCGATATCAGAGATTTCTTTTTCTTCTTTAAGCGCACCTAAAACAAGTTTCAAACGCGCGTTGAGATCGACGGTTTCCAAGACTTTTTGTTTTTGGTCGATGGTCATCGGCAAGTAGTTGGCCAGGGCATCGCTGAGTTCGGTCGCGGAGACGCCTTTGGACAGTTGGCTGATGAGGTTTTTGGGCATATTGACGGCGACATCTTGCATGCCTTCAAGCGACGTAATCAGACTACGGACAAGGGCCACTTCGACTTTGTGGTCGCCTTCGACATCGGCGAGGGTTTCACCTTTGGCGTTCCACATGCCACCCTTGTTGGGGTCACGGTAAAGCATCGATAATTGCACGCGGGCGATCGGGGTCGCTTTCACGCGCACGAAATTCTTTTGTTGGGTATAGCCATTGATTTTGCAGAGGGTCCCAATACCATAAATATCATTCAAATCAGGATCATCTTTTTCCGGGCTTTTTTGGGCTACGATTAAAATCGAGCCATCAAAGGCATTGCGGGCTTCTTCGATCGCGGCCACGGAGAATTCACGCGCAGCTTCGATCATTTGGGGGTTGTTGGGGAATAAAACAAGGCCCCGGGTAATGAGTAACGGCAGGACGACTTCTTCTTTTTTCATCGTTTTCCTCCTAAGGGGAAAACCGTCTTTGAGGACGGTCGTTTTGAGTCGGTTAGCACACGAGTGCTTCGAGTGCTAACCCTAGTATAAATCTTCTGGTGTAGATGTCAATGAAAACGCTAAAAGAAAAAGGGCGTAAACCCTTTTCTTTGCGTTTCTTAGTCGTTGTTGCGTAAGAGGAAGTCGGAGATGTAGCGGGAACGGATGTCCGCGGTGAAGCGGTCCATGTTCTTGGAAAGGATTTCTTTCACCTTTTCAAACTCCATCTTGTATTGGTCGGCGATCTTGGCGATTTCGAAGTCGATTTGTTCCGGCGTGACTTTGATGTCTTCGACGGTGGCAATCTTTTCCATGATCAAGACCGATTTGATGTTGACTAAGGCGTCGGCTTTGAGTTTTTCTTCGTAGGCTTCTTCACTTTGTCCGGTGATTTGGAGGTATTTTTCAAGCGTCAAGCCTTTTTCTTCGACTTGCTTGGCAAGGTTCTCTTTCATCGCTTCGACTTCGTCACGGATGATTTCGTCGGCCACTTCGATCTTAGAATCTTCGCGGATGAGTTTGAGGATGCCTTCGAAGTATTCTTTCTTGGCGTCGTCTTCTTTATGCGCGACGATGTCTTTGCGGACGTGTTCTTTGAGTTGTTCGACGGTGGCGACATCGGGAAGGTTGAGTTCGGCGATGAGGTCGGCGCCAAGGTCAAGGACGCGTTTGGCTTTGACTTCATGGACGGTGATCTTGAAGGTCGCATCTTTGCCGGCGAGGTGTTCGACGTATTCCTTCGGGAAGGTGACGACGATGTCTTTCTTGTCTTCGGCTTTGAGTCCGACGAGTTGTTCTTCGAATCCGGGGACAAACGAATGGCTACCGAGTTCGAGCGAGTAGTTTTCGGCTTTGCCGCCTTCAAAGGCGACGTTGTCGATGAAGCCTTCGAAGTCGAGAACGACGGTGTCGCCGAGTTCGGCAGCGCCTTCCTTAACGACGAGTTCGGCGTGATCGGCTTGCATATGTTCGATTTCGTGTTCGATTTCGTGATCGGTGACTTCAATGGCTTTCTTTTCGACGTGTAAGCCTTTGTATTTGCCGAGTTGAACTTCCGGAGCGGTGACGATCATGATTTTGACTTCAAGTTCGGTTTCGCTCATCTTGGAGACATCCACCGCCGGACGGGCCCAGGGTTGGAGTTTTTCTTCTTTTAAGACGGTTTCATAGGCTTTAGGTAAAAGCGAGTCGATGGCT
>CALMWE010000317.1 GCA_937873795.1 uncultured Caryophanales bacterium | reverse complement strand
CGTGTTGGTGATTTCAACCGTGGAAGTACCGGAAAAGACCAAAGACGTGGCGCCTTCGATCATGGAGGAGATTTCTTCGGACGTATATTGAGAACTGTCTTCGCTGGTGGAATTTCCCGCGGAAGACGAATTTTCGCTGTTATAAAGGGGTGGCAGTTCGCATCCCGAAAGTGCGATTCCGATGATCGCTGTGAGCGTTATTTTGAGGGCTTGAGTTGATTTCATTTGAGATTATCCATTCGGCTCGTTTTTATAAAACGGCGCTTTTAGTTTAGCACTTTTTGCATCGAGTGCACGATGGACTTTTATCGTTCAAGACAAAAAGTCGTTCGACGGGCTTAATGAATAAACGTTATTGGCAGTTGCATTTATTGGCGGAACGATACTTTCTTCGATACGCTTTCAGCAGCCGAGAGCCTTTTTTCGTGGGCGCTTGTTCACAGAACGAACAGGCCGAGTTTTTATGTTTGATGAAGCGCCACCACACCAAGAAGCCTAGGATAAGGGCGACAACACCGACGATGACCCAATCAATCCAGCCCATATTAGAATCCGTTGGCAATGATCGTGCCAACGCCTCCGATGAGCGATGCGAGAATCCAAGCCAAACCGGTTTGAAAGGCAATGGCCATGATCAAACGCTTGGTGGTCCCGAGTTCTTTTTTCATCGCGCCGATCGCACCAAAGCACGGGGCGCTGAATAAGTTAAAGACCATGAACGCATAGGCGGTGACAGGGGTAAAGAAGCCAAACACGCCGGAAGCGGATAAGACTTCGCCTTCACTGGCCACACCGGCAATGACGCTCATCGTGGAAACGACGTTCTCTTTGGCGACAAGGCCTTGGAAGGCCGCTACGGTAGCGCCCCATGAGTTATGGCCGCCGAGCATCGGATAGAAAATCCAGCTGAAGGCATTGCCTAAACCGGCTAACATTGACGAGGAAATATCTTGGGGATTGTTGATGAAGGTGAAACGCCACGTGAAGGAAGTTAAGAACCATACGATGACCGAGCTGATGAGGATGATCGAACCGGCCCGTTTGACGAACGATAACGTCTTTTCGCCGACATCGCGGGCGACATAACGGAAACTCGGTAATTTATATTCCGGCAGTTCGCTTAAGAAGCCCGAACGGTCAGAGTGGTAATAGAAGCGCGAAAGGAAGAACGCCGAGAGCAGAATGATGATGACGGCGAAAGCATAAAGCGAGAACGAAACAAGGCCTGCGTATTGCGGAAAGAAGAAACTAGAAAAGAGCGCCAGAATCGGAAGTTTCGCCGAACACGGGATGAACGGAGTGAGAACCACGCTCATACGGCGTTCGTTGGGGTCTTCGATGGTCCGCGTGGTCATGATGCCGGGAACGGAACATCCGCTGCCGACGATGAACGGGATCAACGATTTGCCGCTGAGGCCGAACTTCCGGAACAAACGGTCAAGGAAGAAGGCGATACGGCTCATATAACCGGTCGTTTCCAAAATGGAAATGCATAAGAACAGGATGAAGAGTTGAGGAAAGAAGTT
>CALMWE010000316.1 GCA_937873795.1 uncultured Caryophanales bacterium | reverse complement strand
TGATAACATCGCCTGCTTTCGCCAACGATTTGGACACGACGGTGATGACGGTCGCGCCACGGGCTTCCACTTCTTTGAAGTTACTGCGAATCGGTAAGTCCGTCAACGGATCAGAGATGAAGCCGATGACCGGGGTATCCTTTTCAATCAAGGCAATCGGGCCATGCTTGAGTTCTCCGCCGGGGAGACCTTCGCTGTGGATGTACGTGATCTCTTTGAGTTTAAGAGACGCTTCCAAGGCAACATCGTAATCAGTTCCGCGGCCAAGGAAGAAGACATCTTTTTTACCCGAGAGATATTTGGCGGTCGGCTTGAGCGATTCGCTGTTGGCGATGACGGCATTCTCGGCTTTGATAACATCGTAAAGGTGAGAGACCACCGCGGTCGAATCATCCATCGCTCCGGTTAATAACGACAATAACGCGACTTGGGCGACATAGGCTTTGGTGCTGGCGACGGCGATTTCGACGCCGGCGAAGAGCAAGAGCGAGTAGGTGGCATCACGTTCAAGCGTAGAGCCTTTGGTATTAGTGATGGTTAAGCTGACGGCGCCCCGGGAATTGATGATTTCCATGCAGCGGATGAGGTCGGCGGTTTCACCGCTTTGGCTGACAATCACGAACATCGGATTTTTGGCCGATACGAAGGGATGGTAGGCCCATTCGCTGGCGATATAGACTTCGCTGCGTTTGCCTAAGTATTCCATGTAGCGGCGGCCGATTAAGCAGGCGTGATAGGACGTTCCGCAGGCGATGAAAATGATGTCATCCGCGGATTTGAGTTTGTTGATGAGTTTGGGATCAAAGAGGAATTGGTTGCCGTCAAAGTAGTTGTCGATGAGACGACGGACGACCGCCGGTGCTTCTTCGATTTCTTTGAGCATGTAATGCGGATAACCTTGCAAGCCAATATCTTCGATTTTAAGGTCGGGACGGGTGAATTTGGGATTGGCAACACTGCCGTCTTCGTTATATATTTTGATTGTTTCTTCGGTGATGTAACCGTATTGATGATCCAAAATCGGAGCGAAATCTTTGCCTTCTTTAAGCATCGGCAAGAAGTCGGACGCCAAAAGGTTTTTGCCTTCGCCGTGGCCCACCACTAACGGGGAACGGTTCTTGGCAAAATAAATATGCTTGAGGTCGCCTTTTTTGAGGATCGCCAAAGCATACGAACCTTGCAGTTCTTCAATCATCGCGAGCATCGCGGCTTTGACGTTTTTCAGCTTCAGATAATGGAATTCCAAAACGTTCGCGATCACTTCGGTGTCGGTTTCGCTGTGAAACACATAGCCTTCGGATTCCAGTTTGTTTTTCAAGTGCCGGAAATTATCGATGACGCCATTATGAACGAGGACGAATTCGCCGTTCATGCTGGTGTGCGGGTGAGCGTTATTAGCCGTCGGTGCGCCATGGGTGGCCCACCGGGTATGCCCGATGCCTAAAGCGACATTCAGGTCACGCGGAGTCGCTTCGTCGAGTGCTTGGACTCTTCCGGGTATCCGGAAAACGCGGATTCCTTCCGGTTCGGCCAAAGCCACGCCGGCGGAGTCATAACCGCGGTAGTCAAGCGTCTTCAAACCATTGATGAGGTAGTCCCGAATCGGAAATGAGCCAATGCCTCCGACAATACCACACATAATGTTTCTCCTTTAATATGAGATTTCGCCGATATAATTGACCAGCGAAGAGACAACACGTTCACATTCTTCCAAGGTTGGGGCTTCTGCCATCACGCGAACTAAAGGTTCGGTTCCGCTGGCGCGGACCAAGATGCGTCCATTGCCGTTAAGCGTTTTGGAGAGTTCATCGATGAGTTCTTTCAAGCCTTTGTGAGCCATGACGGCGTCTTTATTGACCACCGAGACATTCTTGAGAATCTGCGGATAAATCTTTAAACCTGAAAGAAGTTCCGTTAAGGTCTGTCCGCTTTCTTTCATCACGTTCATTACTTTGATGGCGGTCAATAAGCCGTCGCCGGTATTGAGGTCATCGAGGAAGATGATGTGGCCGGATTGTTCGCCGCCCAAAGAAAGATGATGTTCTTTTAGGCACGCTTGCACATATTTATCGCCGACTTGCACTTCTTCCACCGCAATGTCCGCGGCTTTAAGGGCAATCTTGAGACCGATGTTGCTCATCACGGTGATGACGACTTTGTTGTCTTTCAAAAGCCCGCGTTTTTTCATATCGAGGGCGTTGAGGTAAATGATGGCATCGCCGTCCACTACTTGTCCGTCGGGACGAACGACCATCAGCCGATCGGCATCGCCGTCGAAAGCCAAGCCGATGTGGAATCCGTTTTTGCGGGTTTCGGTTTGCAATTGTTTTAGGTGAGTTGAACCGCAGCGGTCATTGATGTTGACACCGTTGGGGGTGACATTAATGTATTTGACGGTTAAACCGAGTTTTTGGAAGAGTTTGGGGGCCACCACGCTGGCGGATCCGTTCGCCCCGTCAACGATGACATGAAGGCCATCAAGGTTATGGGCTTTCTTGGCTAGAAAGTCGACATAGTCGTCGACTAAATCATGAGAAAGAACCATGCGACCGACCGATTCGTTGATCTTATAGGGCAAATAGTCGGGTATGGAGTCCATGTAGCCTTCAATCAAATGTTCGATTTCGCCGTCGAGCTTTTCGCCTCGGGCGTTAAAAATCTTGATTCCGTTATCATAATAGGGGTTATGAGAAGCCGAAATCATAATGCCGTAATCAAAACTTTTCTCGCGGACCAAATAGGAAATGCTGGGTGTGGTCGAAACGCCCATCAAATAGACGTCGCTGCCACTGGCCATGATGCCACTCGCTAAAGCGGTTTTTAACATATCGCCGGATACACGCGTATCGCTGGCAATCAA
This sequence comes from uncultured Caryophanales bacterium, assembly GCA_937873795.1. Lineage (GTDB taxonomy): Bacteria > Bacillota_I > Bacilli_A > RFN20 > CAG-826 > CALMWE01. Next base: position 2,199 of record CALMWE010000316.1, on the reverse strand, counting down.
AATACGGTTTTTCTTGCCATGCGGATATTGACCGATATAACGGCCGATCCGATACGCCATCGTCGAAGTCAATTTGTCCCCGGCAATGCCGCGGACACCATCGGTACCGAAGTATTTATTTTCCATAAAGTTAGACGCTTTCTTTTTCGTCTACGTAGGTGGTATCTTCCATGTATTCTTCAAAAATCCGGTGGAAATTATCGATGAAAATCGGTTCGAGTTCACCGCCGTAAGCAATGCTGATACGGCCGGTTTCTTCGCTGACGACGACGGTCACGGAATCGCTGACTTCGCTGATGCCGATGGCCGCGCGGTGGCGGGAACCGTATTTGCCGGCCAAAGGTTTGGTGGTCGGAGTGTAGAAGGCGCTGGCAACGACGATCGTGGAATCACGGATGACAACGGCGCCGTCGTGGAGACGGGTACCGGGATAGAAAATCGTCATCAATAATTCCGGCGTCACGGGGGCATTGATGGTCACACCGTTTTTAATCATGTCGGTGAGCGGCATTTTGCGTTCAAAGGTCATGATCGCGCCGGTTTTGGTACGGGATAAGAAGCTGACGGTTTCGGTAATCGCGTCATAAAGGGCTTCGCGGTCGAAAATCCGTTGCACATCGTTCTTGCCGTTTTTGCCTTTGTGCGAGCTACGGCCGAACAGCGGACGGACATCCGCGGAATTGACGAACAGATAAACGACGATTGACAACGCCAAGACAATGCCGATGACGCCGGGGAGTAATCCGGTGACGCCGTCGATGTTGGCAAAGAAAAGATACGACGCAAAGAACGCGCAAGCACCAAGGGCAAACCACAAAATATGGAGTTTACGCTTAGCGTACTTGAATAAAATGACTAAAACTGCAGCAACGACCAAAATCGCTCCGCCTAAATCAATCCAGTAATACAAATCGTGTCCAAAAAACTCAGGCATTTTTTACTTCCCCCACTTATGTGCAAATCGGCTGGCGGCACTGGCAGCAATCGCGCCGACGATATCGTCTAAGAACGTGTTGCAGGTCACACCGGATTTTCCGTGTTTGTTTAAATAATCGATAATTCCGTATTTCCGTTTATCGATAAACCCAAAATTGGTTAAGGCAATTGAACCGTAGAGGTTACAAATGCCATAGGCATTGACTTCGTCAACCCCATAAAGGCCTTCGTCACGGCGTAAAATCGCTTCTAAATCTTTATCGATCATTTGTCCGCGTTCGGCCGAGCGGTCAAGTTCCACGCCGGTTAATATGGCAAATTGAACTTCCCGTTTGTCGAGCACCGACATCACGGATTCAAGCAGTTCTTCTTTCTTGAGGTCGATGTGATATTCGGCTTGCAAAAAACGAGCACAATCGGCAATATCGTCAAGCGTCACGCCACGTTCTTCGAGTAAAGAAATGCATTTGGAACGTAAGTTCTCCATAGTGGCTTCCTTTCGTCAACTTTGCTAACTAGTATATTAACAAAAATACAGTCTATTTGAAAGAACGGAAATGTTCGCATACATTGTATGTATGGGGACTCGCGATAAAAAACAAGCGATGGCTTCAATTAAAATGGACATCTTAACATTTTTTCGACTTAAATAAAACCGCTTGCAAGCGGTTTTTCTTTTCTTGGAGCAGCCGGCGGGAATCGAACCCGTGTGATTAGCTTGGGAAGCTAAAGTTCTGCCATTGAACTACGGCTGCGTGTCTTGATTATAAAAAAGTTCGCCCTCTTTTGCAATCAAGGAAAGAAAAAACTACTCTTGCGAGTAGTCATTTGGCAAATGGTGGATGCTGAGGGGATCGAACCCACGACCTTCTGTACGTCAAACAGATGCTCTCCCAGCTGAGCTAAACATCCAGGGAGTTAAATGGTGCCGACGATAGGAATTGAACCTACAACCTACTGATTACGATTCAGTTGCTCTGCCGGATTGAGCTACGTCGGCATACTTCCGTAAATCGGCTTTATCATATTATACAATTTTGCCAGCGTTTGCAAGAGTTTCAAAACAAAAAGTGGGAGCTCATCAAGCCTCCCACCCTTGTCAATCAAGATTGGTGCAAAAGTTTAGAAAATGGAGAACATCAGGAACAGCATGCTGAACAAGCTCGAAAGCAGGCTGACGACGGTGATTTGCGTATTCAAGCTTGGGCCGGCGGTATCTTTAAACGGATCGCCGACGGTATCGCCGACGACTGCGGCTTTATG
>CALMWE010000315.1 GCA_937873795.1 uncultured Caryophanales bacterium | reverse complement strand
TTCTCCGACACCTATTACACGGCTCAAACCGTGTTGGTTGTTCCGGAAGCTTCCTCCATCGATGATCTTTCCGATTTAGTCGGAAAAACCGTGGGTGCTCAACTAGGAACTGTCCAAGAATGGATGGCCTCCGATGTCGTGGGTGAAACCGGAACGGTCAAAGCCTTAGCGGATCTTTCCACCCTCGTGCTCGATATTTTAGCCGGTAATAATGACGGCTTATTGGTCGAACTTCCTGTGGCGAACACCATTTTAGGCGCCAACCCGAGTTTAAAAATCGTCGAAGGCTTAGCGTTCCCAGATGATGATGGTTATGCCTTTGCCACGATGAATGGTCAACAAGCCCTTTTAGATGTTGTCAACACCGTCATCGCTCAAATTACGGCCGATGGCACTTTATATGAACTTTATACTCAAGCCGTTGAAGATGCGGCTGCCGCCAGTTAATCATGAATATCGATTTTTCCAGTTTATTACCCTATATCCCCTTATTTTTTAAAGGACTCTTGATCACCATCGGTTTCTCGTTGGTCACGGTTCTTTTTGGGTTACTTTTGGGTTTGCCTGTCGCGTTAGGCAGATTATCTCCCAAAAAAGTCTTATCCGCTCCGGCAGGGGCTTACATCGAAATCATCCGTGGAACCCCCTCGCTTTTACAACTTTATCTCATTGCCTATGGTATCCCCATTGCCTTCGGGGTCTCGATGCCGATTTTCTTAGCTGGCGTCTTAGCCTTATCTATTAACTCATCCGCGTATGTCGCCGAGATTATCCGTTCGGGTATTCAAGCGGTCGACAAAGGGCAAATGGAGGCTGCCCGTTCACTCGGCTTGTCCTATGGACAAACGATGCGCAAAGTCATCATTCCCCAAGCCATTAAAAATGTGTTGCCGGCGTTAGGCAACGAATTCGTGACGATCGTCAAAGAGTCGTCGATTGTCTCCATCATCGGTATCAGCGATTTGATGCGTGTTGCCGATATCATGAAGAGTCAAACCTTCCGCATTTTCGAAGCCCTGATCTTTGCCGCGGTGCTCTACTTCGTGGTCACCTTCTCGCTTTCGAAAGGCTTACGTAAATTAGAAAAGAGGTGGAAATCCCATGAATGAGAACTCCGTCATCGAAGTCACCGGACTGACCAAAAAGTTTGGTGCGTTAGAAGTTTTAAAAGGGGTTGACCTTCAGGTCGCCCAAGGCGAAGTCTTGGTCGTCATCGGTCCTTCGGGATCGGGAAAATCCACGCTCCTACGATGCCTTAATCTATTAGAAACACCGACATCGGGCAGTATCGTTTATCGGGGTAAAACCTTATTTGGAAAAACCGCGTTGAGCGAAAAAGAACTCGATGGATTACGTTCCGATATGGGCATGGTGTTCCAATCCTTTAATCTATTCCCGCATTTGAGCGTGCTCGATAACATGACCTTGGCGCCACAAGTTGCCCGAGGCTGGAAAAAAGAAGAGTGCGAAACCGAAGCCATGCGCCTTTTAGCCATGGTGGGGCTTTCGGAAAAAGCCAAAAGCTATCCGACCTCGTTATCCGGGGGTCAAAAGCAACGGGTGGCAATTGCCCGTGCGTTAGCCATGAAACCACACATCATGTTGTTCGATGAACCCACCAGTGCGCTGGACCCGGAAATGGTCAAAGAAGTTCTTAATGCCATCAAGGATTTGTCTTTGAAAGGCATGACGATGGTCGTCGTCACGCATGAAATGGGTTTTGCCAAGGAAGTCGCCGATCGCGTCTTGTTCATGGATGAAGGTCTCATCGTCGAACAAGGAACGCCGGAAGAGATTTTCCAAAGTCCGAAGCAACCTCGGACGATCCAATTCCTACAAGCGGTTTTGCCGTAAAGAAAACGGCATGATGATATGCTTTTTTGTGTCTCATCCATGCTAGAATAAAGGACGAAACGAGGATGTTACCCATGCGCGTTGCCTTGATTGCCCACGATAAAAAGAAACCCGACATGATCATGTTGGCGGTTCAATACAAAGACGTTTTAGCCTCCCATCAACTCTATGCAACCGGTACGACCGGTAAATTGGTCATGAAGGCCACCGGATTGTCCATCCATTGCCTCAAAAGCGGCCCTTTAGGCGGCGACCAACAAATCGGCGCCATGCTCGCAGATAACGGTTTGGATTTAGTGGTGTTCTTACGCGATCCTTTGACCGCTCAACCCCACGAACCCGATGTTTCGGCATTGCTTCGTTTATGCGATGTGCAAAGCATTCCGCTGGCAACCAACCTGACCAGCGCTAAAATTCTTCTCGAAGCTCTCAAACGAGGCGAAATCTTCCGTCAAACAGCCAGTGAATAGCCACTGGCTTTTCTTTTGTCCTCTTTTGCCCATATTTTGTTCTTTTTTGTCCATTTAGTTCACCCGCCATTCCTCGCTATAATAAAAGCGAACGAAACGAGGAGTCCATCATGATCAAAAAAGTCCGTATTGCCTATATCGGTGGAGGTTCACGTCTGTGGGCCCGCAACCTGATGAGTGATTTAGCCTTAGAAAAAGAAGTGGGCGGAACCGTGGCCCTTTATGATATTGATTTCCAATCCGCTAAGAATAACGCCTTTATCGGTGAGCAGTTGATGAAACATCCCAAAGCCGTCGGCCAATGGGACTTTGAAGTCTGCCAAACGTTAGAAGAAGCACTCAAGGGTGCTGATTTCGTTTTCATTTCGATTTTACCAGCCACCTTCGATCAAATGGCAGACTATGTCCACATTCCCGAAAAGTGGGGCATTTTACAACCGGTCGGCGATACTGCCGGCGTTTCCGGATTATTCCGCGCCTTAATCGTGATGCCGATGTATGAAGGCTTTGCCAAAGCCATTGAAAAACATTGCCCCAATGCGTGGGTGTTTAACTTTACCAACCCGATGACCATGTGTGTCCAAATCCTTTATCACGTGTTCCCCAAAATCAAAGCGTTTGGTAACTGCCACGAAGTCTTTTCGACCCAAAAAATACTCGCTCGTGCCCTTGAAGAAAAAACCGGCATCAAAGCTCACCACTTTGACATCCACATCAATCCCATGGGCATCAACCATTTCACCTGGATCACCAGTGCCTCGTATAAAGACATCGATTTATTCCCGATTTACCGCGAATTTGCCTTGAAACATCAAAAAGAAGGCTTGGATGACGGCAAGTATCCCTCGGGTTTGACCGTGTTCCAAAGCGCCGAAAAAGTCAAATTGGATTTGTTCTTGAAAACCGGTGTGATTGCCGCTGCCGGAGACCGTCACTTGGTGGAGTTCTTACCGCAATCCATGTATCTTAAAGACCGTGCGACGGTCGAGCAATGGAAATTCTTCCTGACCTCGGTCGCATTCCGCAAGGAAAACATGGAAAAAGGCAACCGTTCGGCGCTCAATATCATCGCCGGAAAAGAAGAAGTCAAAATCGTTCCTTCCGGTGAAGAAGGCATTGCCCAACTCAAAGCGTTATTGGGCCTTGAAGAATTAGTCACCAACGTTAATATGCCAAACGTCGGCCAGATTCCTAATTTGCCCTTAGGCCAAGTGGTGGAAACCAACGCACTCTTCCGTCGCGATTATGTTCACCCCGTTTTTGCCGGTGACCTTCCGGAATTCCCGCTGAGCATTACGCAACATCATGTGCACACACATCAGGAATTGTTGAAGGCGTTTGATCACAAAAACTTGAGCTATGCCAAAAAGGCGTTACGGCAAGATCCTTCGGTCAGCCATTTACCGGCGAAGGAAATCGATGCGATGTTTGATGAAATTGTTTCGAAAATGAATCCGTATCTGGACTACTACAAAGCCAAATAAACGAGCACAAAAAAACGGGAGCGATGACTCCCGTTTTGTTTTATTTACCTTTTCCGAACAGTTGAAGCGAGAACTTCAATCCGAAGAAGCCCACGGCGATGAATCCTAAGGACATCAAGGCGGTGAACACATAGATGAAGACCAGCATCCACGTCAGGGGAGGAACCGTGCCGTTGGCCATCCCGGTCGCTTCGGCAAAGATGACAATCGTTGCCAGACACGCAATTGAGCCGACGGAACACCCCAACAGAGGTTTGAAATAGTGGCCCTCTTTCCAAGAAGCGAAAACCAACAGCAACATCCCGACGAGTTCAATCAGGAACAACTCGGCCGGAAGCAAAAAGTCCATTTGGAAAGTGCCTGAGGAAATGGAGCCAATCACCGAAGTGATCAGCATCAACGCGGTGGGTGACCAAACGGCGACGGTACCGCCGATTCCAAAGATTTTGAAAAGTGCTTTTTGATAAGCCATGGAGGTTCTCCTTTTCGTCATTTTCATTATAAACCCTCTTTGAAAGGTTCATCAAATACCCGTTAAAGCATTTCTATTATAAAATAGAGAGGAGGGCAACCCATGAAAACGATGAAATCCAAGCGTTTGCGAACTCGGAAAACGAAGGTTCTTTTTACCTTGAGTTTTCTTTCCATTGTTTCAGGATTGGCGTTATTTGTCTGTGGCATTTTACTTGCCTTTTTCGATGACCAAAGTTCGTTCTATTTATTGGCCTTTGGCGGGCTTCCCTTTTTATGGTTAGGTTCTTACCTCTGGCGGACCGCTCGGCATGTCCCTATGGATGAGGATTTACCGCCGGTTTCGGGCTCGGTTACCTGCGGCATGGTAGATGTCTCCAAAAACGATACAAAAAATAATGAAAAATAGTGTAGATTTTTTGTGGAAATGTAATAGGATTATTTTGAAAGAAGGAATGTGCCATGAATCGTTATAATTTGAATGAAAATTCAAAAGCTCGTAAAGTGTTTCGGATTTTAGGTCCGATTTTATTAGGAGTCGGCGCCATTTTGATGCTCTTCTCCCTTTTAAGCCTTTTCACCTTTAATTTCAGCACGTCATTTTTAGGCTTTATCGGTATCCCTGTGTTATTTGTGGGCGCCGTTTTCACCAGCCTTGGCTATATGGGAGCCATGGCCCGCTACAGCGCCAGCCAAACCGCTCCGGTTGCCAAAGATGTGACCAACTACATGGTCGATAACACCAGCGAAAGCGTTGCCCGTATGGCGGGTGCCGTCGTCAAAGAAGTCAAAGGGGGAAGTGCCCCGGTCAAATGTGAACAATGCGGCGAAGTGGCCCATGAGGGTGCCGTTTTCTGCGATAATTGTGGCAAGCCGTTAGCCAAAGTGTGCCCGAAATGTTCCGCAACCAACGACCAAAATGCACGTTTCTGCCAAAAATGCGGAGAACCGCTATAATAATTCTAAGCATTGGTTTATAAAATGAAACAAAAAGCCCTGCGAGCGGGAGAGTGGAAGACATGTGGATTGAACTAGCCTTAACCCTTACCGGATTACTCCTGGGCTTTTTCTTATTCTTCCGTCATCCACGCTTGCCCAAAGCTAAGATTCCCGAACAAAACATAAAGCTCTCGGTCATCATTCCCGCCCGTAACGAAGAACGCAACATCGCTTCGTTGATCCACGACTTACAAGGACAAACCTTCAG
>CALMWE010000314.1 GCA_937873795.1 uncultured Caryophanales bacterium | reverse complement strand
GTCGTGCGGTATAATTATGATGCCTGGGGCAATATGGTCTCGATTACCGGTAGTGGGGCCAATACCATCGGGCAGGCCAACCCCTTCCGTTATAAAGGCTATTACTATGACGCCGAGACGATGATGTATTACTGCCAGACGCGGTATTATGTCCCGGCATGGTGTAGATGGCTGAACGCTGATAGCCCAAAATATCTTGATTTTCGCTCATCAACTGGAATTAATCTTTTCATGTATTTGCAGGGATAATCCGGTTTCGTATTCTGACACTCAAGGAACTTTTTGGGACACTGTCTTAGATATTGGATTTGCGATTTGGAGTTTGGTCGATTTCATCAAAAACCCAACTTGGGCGAACGCAGGTTGGCTTGCGTTAGACCTTATTTTTCTAGCAATTCCGTTTATTCCTGGAATCGGAAAAGGAATGAAAGCAATAGCAAAAATAGATAATGCACAAGATGTTGCCAGCGCGTTAAACCACGGTCAAGATGTAGTTGTTATCGGGCAAAGTATGGCTACTCGGGTAATCCCCTATGCTGATGAAATTGGAGCTCTATATTATGAAGGATTTTCACATTATTATGAGTTATCAAAAGTAAATACTGTATTGACTGATGCAGTTGGCTATATCGATCATATGGCTTACATTTCCGGAAAATCTTTTACTGGGGCCCGATTTATTGATATGGGATGGGATTTTTTGAGAGTTGGTGAAAAGGGCCTGTGGTGGAGCAAATTCACTATTTATTCAGAAAGATTTTTTGCAGAAGTTGCACGATTTGACAAGGTCCTTAGGATTATTCAACATTTTTATTTATAGGAGGAAATCATGGAAAAAATAATTGCTGACAAGTTAGCGTTTCTTATAGATGAGTATCACTTCAAGTTTCGTTTTTCATGGACTTCCCCCAATGCGCTTTATATTTTCGAAAACCAGTATGGCCAGTTTGTTTATCAAGAGCTTCCTCAATTTCGAGAAAAATGCTTTTTTGTCATTGATAGTCAAGGAAAAAGAACCATCGATATTTATAAAGACAATCTTGAAGATTTCCAAGCATGGCAAAAGAAACACTCAGGCTTGAAATGGCTTTTAAGAAGCAAAGAACCGGACTTATGGGATTTTCATGCATCTATAATTCGACGTACCATCGAGAAGACGAATACTCTTTTTGGCCTCAGAATCAAATAATCAAGTTTTCTTTCACCTTCGACATGCCTTCCCAAAAGCCGAAACCCCCGCGTTTCTGCTTTTTAATGTCTTTATGCAAAGCATATGATATAATGAACGCGTTCATAAAAATCAAAGAGAAAAGAAAGAGGTAATTTATGTCCAAAAGAGTATTCGAATTAGCATTCGAAGGAAAGAAACTGGTCGTCGAGACTGGCGAAATCGCCAAGCAAGCCGATGGCTCCGTTTTAGTCCGTTTGAATGAAACGGCGGTCTTATCCACCGTGGTGGGAAGCAAGGAACCCAAAGAAGGCGATTTCTTCCCGTTAACCGTCGTTTATGACGAAAAGCAATATGCGGTTGGGAAAATCCCGGGCTCGTTCCTTCGCCGTGAAGGCCGTCCTGGCGAACACGCCACATTAGCCGCCCGTCTCATCGACCGTCCGATCCGTCCGTTATTCTCCGAAGGCTTTCGTAACGAAGTCCAAATCGTCAACACCGTGATGAGCGTCGATCAAGATTGCACGCCGGAAATGACCGCCATGTTCGGTTCATCCTTAGCGCTTTGCATCAGCGACATCCCCTTTGACGGCCCGATCGCCGGCGTTTATGTCGCCCGCGTCAACGGCAAACTGATCATCAACCCGTCGATCAAAGAAAATGAATTAAGCGATATTCACTTAGCGGTGGCCGGTACCGAAGAAGCCATCAACATGGTCGAAGCGGGAGCCAACCAAGTGCCCGAGAACGAAATTCTCGAAGCCATCATGTTCGGCCACGCGGCGATTCAAAAATTGGTCGCTTTCCAACGCGAAATCGCCAAGGAAGTCGGCAAAGCCAAACGCGATATTCCGCTCTACCACGTCGATGAAAAGATTGAAAATGAAGTTCGCAAACTTGCCCAAAAACGTTTAGTCAAAGCCGTTTCCATCTTCGATAAACTCGAACGTCAACACGCGATCGAAGACATCGAAAAGGAAATCGCCGATGATTTCGATAAACGCACCTATGCCGATCAAAAGGCCCATGACCTCGCCGTTCAAGGCGCCAAAGAAGTCATGGAAACCATCGTTGCCGATGAAGTCCGTCGCTTGATCACCGAAGACAAAGTCCGTCCCGATGGTCGCCGTGTTGACGAAATCCGTCCGCTCGATGCTCAAGTCGATTTACTCCCGCGCGTCCATGGTTCCGCCATGTTCACCCGCGGACAAACCCAAGTCATTTCCGTCACCACCCTCGGTGCGTTAACCGATGTCCAAATCATCGATAACCTCACCGACGAAGATTCCAAGCGGTGGATGCATCACTATAACTTCCCGCCCTTTGCCGTCGGTGAAACCGGCCGTATGGGCACTCCGGGACGTCGCGAAATCGGACATGGTGCCTTAGGCGAACGCGCCTTAAGCTACGTCATCCCGAGCGAAGACGAATTCCCGTATACGATCCGTACCGTCAGCGAAGTCGTCGAAAGCAATGGCTCTTCGAGCCAAGCCTCGATCTGCGCCGGCTGTATGTCCTTAATGGCCGCCGGTGTCCCGCTTAAAGCGATGGTTTCCGGTATTGCCATGGGTCTCATCACCAGCGGACCGTTGGATGGCAAACATCCCTACACCGTCCTCACCGATATCCAAGGTCTTGAAGACCACTTCGGCGATATGGACTTCAAAGTCGCCGGTACCGAAAAAGGCATTACCGCCTTACAAATGGACATCAAGATCCGCGGCATTACCCGCTCGGTCTTAGAAGAAGCGCTTGCTCAAGCTCACGGTGCCCGCGAAATCATCCGCGCCGCCATGACCAAAGCGATTGCCGCGCCCCGTAGCGAAGTCGGCAAATACGCGCCGAAACTCCGTCAACTCCGTATTCCTGTCGACAAGATCCGCGATGTCATCGGCAGCGGTGGCAAAGTCATCAACGACATCATTGCCAAGTGCGATAACGTCAAGATCGACATCGAAGACGATGGCCGTGTCATGATCTACCACGCCGAGAAAGAACCTATCGACCGTGCGGTCGCCATCATCGAAGGCATCACCCGCGAAGCCAAAGTCGGCGAAATCTACGAAGGCAAAGTCGTCCGCATCGAAGCTTACGGTGTGTTCGTCAACCTCTTCGGCGATGTCGACGGCATGGTTCACGTCTCGCGCCTGGCCTGGAAACGCATCGAAAACCCGAAAGACGTCGTCAAGATGGGTCAAAAACTCAAAGTCGTCGTCACCGAGATCGATGAAAAGGGCCGTGTCGCCTGCTCCCACAAAGAGTTCGAACCGAAACCCGAAGAACACAAGTAAACTGTCTCACTCACGGTTAAAGGTCGGAATAATTGTCATTTCCGACCTTTTTATTTACTTTAGTAAAAAGGGTGCTAAACTAACATTGAACGATGTAAAAAACTACTTTCAGTGAGGAATCTTTATGGATGAAATTCTCATTATAGGGGCAGGCGTCACCGGGTGCTTTATCGCCCGCGAACTGTCCCGCTATCAAGTCAAAGTCACGGTCCTCGACAAAGAAAACGATGTCGGGAACTTTTCGTCGATGGCCAACTCCGCCATCGTCCATAGCGGTTACGACCCCGAGCCGGGCAGTCTCAAAGCCAAACTCAACGTCATGGGCAATGCGATGTATGACCAAGTGTGCAAGGAATTGGATGTCCAATTCGAACGCATCGGTTCCTTGACCGTCGCCATCTATGACGAACAACTACCGTTACTCGCTGATTTAGTCAAACGGGCCACTCTCAACGGTGTCCCCGTCAAACTTCTTACTCCCGCGGAAGCCAAAGCCATGGAACCCAATTTGAGTGACAACGTCAAAGGTGCCTTATGGGCCCCAACGGCGGGTGTCATTGATCCGTTTGAACTGTGCGTCCACCTCATGGAAAACGCGATCGATAACGGCGTCACCCTCAAACTCAACGAAGAAGTCGTGGATATCCGTTCCTTCGGCGGTATCTGGGAAGTCCGCACCAAAAAGAATACCTATCACGCCAAATACGTGATTAACGCCAGTGGCCTTCAAGCCGACCACATCTCGGGTTTAGTGGCCCCTCAAACCTTTAAAATCACGCCCCGTAAAGGCGAATATTTTGTCATTGACTACACCCAACCTGCCTTAGTCAAACACACCATTTTCCCCTTACCCAGCAGCTTAGGTAAAGGCATTCTTGTCAGTCCCACCTATGGCGGCAACTACATCGTCGGTCCGTCGTCCACGGTGATTGACGACAAAGAAGACTTAAGCACCGATAAACCCACCCTCGACGAAATCAAGAAAAGTGCCTCGCTGATGGTGAAAAACATTCCTTTCCATAAAGTGATACGCGTCTTCAGCGGCCTCCGTGCCACACCTTCGACGCATGACTTCGTGATTGAAGAAGCCTCGCCCAATTTCATCAACGTCGCCGGCATCGAATCGCCCGGCTTGGCGTCTTCTCCGGCCATCGCCAAAAAAGTCATCGAGGAATTCATCGCCCCGAAACTGAAACTCTTCGCCAAAGCCAGCTTTAATCCGAATGTCCGTCCCTATCATCGCTTTAAGAAAACCAGCGAAGAAGAATGGTCCAAGCTCATTGCCCAAGACCGCCGGTATGCGAGAATGGTGTGCCGCTGCGAATCCGTGACCGAAGGCGAAATCCGCGATATGCTGGCGCGTAATTGCCCGCCCCATACCGTCAAAGGCGTGAAGAAACGTTCCCGCGCCGGATTCGGACGCTGCCAAGGCGGTTTCTGTGGTCCCAATGTGGTGGCCATCTTAGCCGATCACTACCATATCCCGTTAACCGAGGTTCCTTACGATGAACCCGGCACCAACATTGTCAAAGGTGCAACCAAGGAAGTCGGTGAGTAACCATGCAAACTCGTGAACTTGTCATCATCGGCGGAGGTTCCGCCGGTTTAGCCGCTGCCGTCAGCGCTTACGACGAAGGAATACGCGATATCCTCATTCTCGAACGGGATGAGTATCTCGGGGGGATCCTCAATCAATGCATCCATAACGGCTTTGGATTGCATGAATTCAAAGAACAGCTCAGCGGTCCCGAATACGCCGAACGCTTCATCAACCAAATCAAAGACCGTGGCATCGAGTACAAACTCAAAGCGATGGTCATTTCCGTTTCCCGCGATAAACATGTACGATACGCCAATGAAACCGATGGCATCGTCGAAATTCAAGCGCGTGCCATCATCATGGCCACCGGATGCTACGAACGCAGTGCCGGCGCCATCGCCATTCCCGGCGACCGTCCCGTCGGCGTGATTACCGCCGGAACCGCCCAACGCTATATGAACATGGAAGGCTACATGGTCGGTAAACGCGTCTTTATCCTCGGAAGCGGAGATATTGGTCTCATCATGGCCCGTCGGTTAACCCTGGAAGGCGCTAAAGTCCTCGGCGTTGCCGAACTCATGCCTTATTCCAACGGCTTAACCCGCAACATCGTCCAATGTTTGATGGACTTTGATATCCCGCTTTATCTCAGCCACTCGGTGTCTAAAATCGTGGGCCGAGAAAAACTCGAAAAAGTCGTCATCAGTCAAGTCGATAATACCCTCAACTTCATCCCCGGCACCGAAAAAGAATTCGAAGCCGATACCTTAATGCTCTCGGTGGGGCTTCTGCCGAATAACTACCTTCTCGATGACATCGGTGTGATCCCCAGCAAGACTCGGGGCGCTATCGTCAACGAACACCTCGAAACAATGATTCCCGGGGTCTTCAGCGCGGGTAACGTCCTCCATGTCCACGACCTCGTCGACTTCGTCAGTGCGGAAGGCCGCCTTGCCGGACACTCCGCGGCGATGTATCTTAACGGCAAGCTCGTGAAGACGGGCAACTACTTGAAAACCATTCCTTTAGCCGGTATTTCCTACATCGTTCCCCAATACATCAACATCACCAATCTGGAAGACAAAGTGGAACTCAAATTCCGTCCTTCCAAGCCCATGAAAGATGTCTGGTTGATCACCAAAATCGACGGTGTGGTCGTCAAAAAGCAACTCAAACCGTTCCTCATTCCCTCGGAAATGGTGAACGTCAGTCTCGAAAAAGGTCTGTTTAAAGAAGAAAACCAAGAACTGACCATCGAAACGGAGGTCAAAGCATGAACCGCGAAGTCATTTGTACCGTCTGTCCCAAAGGCTGCCATTTAAGCGTCGATGAAAATCTCAACGTCCAAGGCAATGGCTGCATCCGTGGATCCGTCTACGGCAAAGCCGAAGTCACCAACCCCGTGAGAATGTTGACCTCGACCGTGAAACTCGAATCCAAGCATTTACCCCGTTTACCGGTCATTACCAGCCACGAAGTCCCCAAGGGACGTATGTTTGATATCATGAAAGAAATTAACCGCGTGACGGTCAAAGCCCCCGTTAAATGCGGCGACGTGATCATCGCGGATGTCTGCCATTTAGGCGTCAACATCGTCGCTACGAGGACCGTCGAGGAGTAACATGGCGTTCAACCACCTGCCTGAAAACTACCATCTCACCCGTGAGATCGATATGCGTAAAGACAAGCGGATCGCATTCTGGCTGAACCTTGTCGGGACGCTGGTCTTTTTAGTGACCGGTGTGGTGGGTTATTTGATTCACCCCGTCACCGACTGGATGAGCTTTGATCTTTACCAAGTCTTGGCTCTGGTTTTAGGCTTATTTGTTTACATCATCCTCCATGAATTGATCCATGCCTTTTTCATGCGTCTATTCTGTAAGGCCAAGGTCAATTTCGGCTTTCATACCTATGCCGCCTATGCCGGGATGAAACAAGGCTATTTCACCAAAGCCGAATACATCATCATCGCCTTAGCCCCGGTGGTGCTTTTAGGCGCTGTGTTGGTTTGTTTGAATATCTTCTTACCCGAAAGCTGGTTCTGGGCGTTTTTCATCATCCAAGGCCAGAATATTGCCGGTGCGGTCGGCGATTATTACGTGATTATCCTTTTGCTGAAAAACCCGCGCAAGACGCTTGTCAACGATGACGGGATGTCGATGCGTTACTATGTCGGAGAAGGTCATAGCGTCCGTTACGACGAGGACCCCGTGGATGATTTCCCTGATTTGCAGTGACCTCCACGGCGATGCCTTGGGAGCCAAGCGTTTAGTCCGTCTAGTCGGCCACTATCACCCGGATCGGATTCTCCTATTGGGAGACCTTTTTTATTCCGGTGTGCGGTGGAGTCTTCCCGATACCTACAACCCCGAAGAAACATTCGTTATCCTTAAGTCACTTGCCGACCGGATCATTGCCATCCGCGGCAACTGCGACCGCGAGGAAGATCTGCAAAAGTCCGGCCTTATTTGTCCCGATGTCCGTCATCTCCGAAACGGCGATCACATCCTTTTCATGGTGCATGACCAACGCACCTTGGAAGAACCGCTTGCTCCGGGCGACATCCTGCTCAGCGGCCATACGCACATTCCGAACCTATCGAAACGCGACGGCATCCTCTTTGCCAACCCGGGTTCGCTTTCGTGGCCAAGAGGGGGTTCAAAACCGACCTTTATGCTCATGGATGAACACCAAATCGTTCTTTACGATTGCGACAGAAATGTACTCATGTCCCAAAACCTGTAGGAAAACTTTGTCACATAAGGCAATTTGGTTGTAAAAAGATGAAAAAAAGTCTATTATCATAAAGTAATCAGTCGTTCATGTCATAATGGTCGATTCGAAACAAACTTTTAGGAGGCTATTTTATGTCGGAAATCATTCGCGTTTTTGCTTTGGGAGGTATGGACGAAAACGGAAAATGTCTTTACATCATCGAAGTCAATAAAGACCTTTTCGTAATCGAGGCGGGGCTTAAATACCCTGACCGCACCAACCCGGGCGTCGACGCCATCATCCCGGATTATAGTTTTCTAAAGGAAAACAAAGACCGTGTCAAAGCGTATATCATCACCCACGGCCACGATGACCAAATCGGTTCGTTGCCGTTCATTTACCGTGATGTCCCCGCGCCGATTTATGCGTCGGCGGCGACCATCGCCATCATCAAAGCCTATTCCAAACGGCTCAACATCGAAAACAATTACCAATTCTTCCCGGTCTTACCGACGTCCACCTTTAAAGTGGCGGGACGTGAATTCAACTTTTTCCAAACCGTCCACGCAATCATGGACAGCAGCGGTTTCGCCATGGCCACCGATCAAGGCTATGTCGTCTATTCTGGCGACTTCCTGGTTGAATATAACGCCAACAAGAACTACAAACACGATTTGAATGCCCTGGCCCGTATTGCCGAAAAGGATATTCTCTTGCTCTTAAGCGAATCCGCCGGTGCCGATAAGCCCGGTTATACTTCGCCGAACCACCGGTTGACCCCGCATATTTCCAATCTTCTGCAAGACGCCAAAGGCCGTGTCTTCATCGCCTTATTCAACCAATCGGTCTATAACTTCGAAGAAGTCGTTGCCTTGTGTGTCAGCTCCGGCAAGAAGATTATCTTCTACGATAACGAAACAGCCGATTTCATTAAGACTTTTACCGACTTCGGCGGCATCAACATCCCCAAAGCCAATTTAGCCTCGCTGGATGATTTATTAAGATTACGCGCGCAAGACATCGTCGTCGTGATGATGAGCCCCGGTGAACGCGTCTATAACAAGATCGCCGAATTGGCCACGCACGAAAACGAAGACAAACGCGTCGTCGTCGGCCCCGGCGATACCTTCATCGTCGCGTGCCCCAGTGCCCCGGCGTTTGAAATCTTAGCCACGGATGCGGTGGACGAACTCTACCGGACCGGTGCGGATGTCGTCAACATCAAACGTAAACAAATCGCCTCCATGCACGCGCAAGAAGAAGATTTGAAGATGATGCTGTCCCTGTTAAAACCGCGTTTCTATCTCCCGATTAAGGGTGAATATCGCCAACTCATTGCCAACGCCAAGATTGCGGTGGGCATGGGCGTCGGACTTTCCCATAACAACATCTTCGTCATGGATAATGGCATGGTGCTGCAAATCGAAAACCGCAAAGGTCGTATCTTACCGGCTCTCGATAACATCAAAAGCGGTGACTTGCTGATCGATGGCATCGGCGTCGGTGACGTCGGCGCAACGGTCATCAGCGAACGTCAAAAGCTCAGTGACGATGGTGTCATCGTGATGGGCCTGACCGTCAGCAAAACCGAAAACAAGATCGTGGCCGGACCCGATGTCCAAATGCGCGGTTTCGTGTTCGTCAAGGAATCGGATAACATTCTCCGTGAATTGACCAGTCTCTTCGTCAATGGCGTCACAGATTACCTTACCAACCCCAAGGGCAGTATGGACGATTTGAAGACGACGATCGCCGACAAGTGCTTCCGTTATGTTCGCCGCGAAACCGGAAAATCCCCGATGATTTTGCCAATTGTGGTAGAAATCGACTAAAAAGGTACTATAAAACTACTAAACCCGCCGTTGAGCGGGTTTTTTTGTAAAATTGGCGTATGCCTCGATTGCAAGAATTGCAACATTTCCATACTCCCTTGAAGTTTCTTTGCTATAATAATTTTACAAGTAAAATTTGGAGAAACCTATGGCCAGTGAACGAAGCGCCAAACCTAAAAATGTCATCAATCATGACGGGGAAATGACCCTCTCCGGAATTCTTTTAGCCCTCGTCGCTTTGCTCGGATTATTGAACCAAGGAGACCCCAACCACCTTCCGGTGGGTTCCTTCATTGCTTATTGCTTCATTTGCTTCTTCGGCATTTTTTATTTCATCGCTTTGCTCTACCTGTTTTTCCTTGCTTTTTACCTCATTTTCAAGAAAAAAGCGTTCGTCGTCCACTATGACCTCGTGCTTTTGGGTATTTTGCTTATTTTCTTGGCGGTTCTGATCGCCTCCAGCACGCCCACCGAAGCCAGCGGACTTGAAAACATCACGCTTCAAAACTTCCTCGAATATTTCCAAAACCAAATCGGTACCTTGGACCTTTTACCCGTTGAAATTACCAGCACGACCAACAACTTGGGCGGTGGCATCATCGGCTTCTTCTTTGCCGGCCTGCTCAATTCGACCATTACCCCGTTAGGAACCCAAATCGTGATTGGCGTTTTCATGAGCCTCGGCATCGTCCTCTGCTTTGAAAAATTGATCCGTCGCTTTTTCAGTTATCTCAAATCCCGTTCACAAGCCGCCAAAGAAGAGAAACAAACCTACCAAGCCGCGCGCGCTTTACCCGATGAAATCGAAGAAAAACCCCAACCGGTCATTACCGAGGAGCATCGTCAAGCGGCTCCCGTGCAATACACGTTTTATTCCCGTCCGGCGACGCCTTCCAGCGGTTTAACCAAAGCCGTTTTTTCACGCGCTTCCGGAAATGCGATGCCGTTCCCGACGAATCAACCGACCGTGGCTGCCTCGACCTCACCCCGACCTGCTTCATTCTCGGGCTATTCCGCTCCTGTGCCGACTCCGAACCCTGTTCCGACGCCGACACCCATGCCCGAAAGAGTGATTCCGGTAGCCAAACCGATTCCGCAACCTGTTGTCGAGCCTCAAGTGGAAGAGGAAGAACCGATTGTCCCGGCCTTTGTCCAAACACCGACTCCGGCGGCCCCTCCCAAACCCGATTTCTCCAACTCAGCGGCTTTTGCGCCGACCGTTTTCACTCCGCCCAAGCCCATCGAACCGGTGGTGGAAAAACCGGCAGCGCCGAAAAAGCCCGCTCCCAATCCCTATGCCAATTACGTTTATCCGCCTTTGAATTTACTCTCGGATTACGAAACTGCCAAAGACGATGCCCGCAACGATGAAGTCAGCATTCAACGCATGGCCGTCATCAATAAAGCGTTTGAAGATTTAGGCGTCGGTGCCATGATTACCTCCTATAAAGTAGGACCGTCCGTCACCCGATTCGACGTCCAACCCGATAAAGATGTCCAAGTCGTCAACGTTGCCAAAGTCATCACCGACCTTTCGATGCGTTTAGGCGGCATTCCCGCCCGGTTTGAAGCGCTGGTCCGCGGTAAGTCAACCTCCGGACTTGAAATTCAAAACGCCGTGCCCACGACCGTCGGCTTTAAAGAAGTGCTGACCGCGCTTGAAAAACAAGATCCGACCAAAAAAGGCCGTCTTACGATTGCCTTCGGTAAAGATATTTCAGGCGATGTCTTGGCCACCAGCGTCAAAGACTTCCCGCACTTACTCGTCGCCGGTACGACCGGTAGTGGTAAATCCATCTTTATGCACAGCATGATCATGACCTTGATTATGCGCAACACACCGGAAGAATTACGTCTCATCATCATCGACCCGAAACGGGTTGAAATGAGCAAATACCGCGAGATGCCGCACCTTCTTTGCCCGATCATCACCGAATACGACAAAGCCAAAGTGGCGATGGATAAATTAGTGGGTGAAATGGAAAACCGTTACACCTTATTTGAAGAAACCTACGTCAGCGATATCTATCAATACAACGATGCCGCCAAAGAAAACGGCCGTGAAAAGCTTCCCACGATCCTCGTGGTGGTCGATGAATACGCCGACCTTGTCGAAGGCTGCAAAGAAATCGCCACACCGGTTGTCCGCGTGGCCCAAAAAGCCCGTGCCGCCGGCATTCACTTGATCATTTCCACGCAACGTCCATCCGTCAACGTCATTACCGGCGTTATCAAAGCCAACCTCCCGACCCGTGTGGCCTTATCCGTGGCTTCGACCACCGACTCGCTCACGATTTTAGGTGAAGGCGGTGCCGAAAAACTCTTGGGTAACGGCGATATGCTCGTCGACTGCGCCAAGATTTCCCGTTCCGGCTTTACCCGCGTTCAAGGCTGTTTCGTCGATAACAAAGAAATCAAACGCGTCGTCGATTTTATCAAAGAACGTTATCCGCTCGTCTATAAGCCTGAATTCCTCGATCTGACCGATCATACCGCCGCCGGACCGGCTTATAACCCCGCCGATGGCTTACGGACCGTCAAATTCGAAGATGACATGTACGAACAAGTCAAATCCATCATTATGACCCGTGAGGCTACGTCCATCAGCTCGATTCAACGTGAATTCGGTTTCGGATTCCCCAGAGCCGGAAAAATCTTTGCGCAACTGCAAGCCGATGGGGTTGTGGCCAAAACCGTCGAAAACGGTGCGACCGCTAAAGGATGCAAGGTTTTGATGCGTGCCCCCAGTGCGGAAGCAGAACCCGCCGAAACGGTTCCTACTCTCAAACCCCCGACCCCTGATTTCGGAGGTCAATAAGATGGGCATCGGCATTGATTTAGTCTATATCCCGAGAGTTCGCGGCAAAGCAACCTTGGCTAAACGGGTTTTATCCGCGGAAGAGTTGGCGATTTACCAAAAACGCCTCGACAAAGATACCTTCCTGGCGGGACGTTTCGCTGCCAAAGAAGCGTTCTTTAAAGCCATGCATGAGAAACTGAATACCATCCCGTTCCGCGCCGTCTCGACCATTAACGACGACAGCGGTGCGCCCGTGTTGACTTACGAGGGAAAACGTTACCCCGTGTCCATCAGCCATGACGGCGATTATGCCGTCGCCATCGTCCATATTGAGGAATGAATTTATGAAAGATATGACCTTTATCGCCAAACTCACCGGACCGTCCGCTATCCGCGTGATTTTACTTTCTCCGTTTGGCAAAGAAGACCGTAACGACTTTGTTTTATTGTGTGACGGAAAGATTGTCGAAACGCTGAAAGTCGATAAAGCTTCGACCCATGCGGGGGCCTTTATTTATGACCTTAAACTTCGCGAGCCGTTAGTGCTCGGCCACGCCTATGACGTCGTGATCGAACAGTTCGGAAGTACGCCGTTGGATGTTTCTTCGGCGATTGATTTTCCTAACTTCGACACCGATACCTTCTATGAAGGCGATGATTTAGGCTGTACCTATTCGCCCCAAGAAACCAAATTCGTCATTTGGGCGCCTCTGGCCAGCAAAGTCACGCTTCGCATCGTGCTCGATCAAAAAGAAAGTTTTTTTGTGATGGAACGCGGCGAAAAAGGCACCTACCGATTGGTCTTAAAGGGCAACTGGGAGAACGCCCGTTACCGCTATCTCATCGTCAACTCCGGGATTGAACGGGAAGTCACCGACCTCTACGCCAAAGCCTCGACCCAAAACGGAGAAGACTCTGTGGTCTTGGATTTTTCCAAACTTGCCGTGGATTTCCATCACGACAAACTCCCGAAATTCGAAAAGTATACGGACGCCATCATTTACGAAACCAGCGTCCGCGATATCACCAGTGATCCGTCCACCAACATCGTCCACAAAGGGCGTTTCCTGGGCATGATCGAAAAAGGGCGGACCACCCAAAAAGGTTATCCCGCCGGATTCGATTATTTGGCAGGTCTTAACATGACCCACATCCAATTGATGCCGGTCTACGATTTCAAGACCGTCGATGAAAAAGATCCGTCGCGGTCGTACAATTGGGGCTATGACCCGGCGCAATATTTTGTCCCCGAAGGCAGTTTTGCCAGTAACCTTGAAGACCCCGCCAGCCGCATCCGCGACTTGAAACTTTTGGTCTCCAGTTTCCACGACATCGGCATCCGCATCAACCTCGATGTGGTGTATAACCATGTCTACCTTTACCAATACTCAACGTTTGAAAAAGTCGTTCCCAATTACTTCTTCCGCAGAAAGAAAAATGGCAAGATGAGCGACGGTTCCTTCTGTGGCAACGACATCGCCAGCGAACGTCCGATGGTGCGTAAGATGCTTATCGACGCCTGTGCGTATTGGGTCAAAGAATATGGCATCGACGGCTATCGTTTTGACCTCATGGGTATTATCGATACCGAGACCACCAAAGCGATTTGGAAAGCCTGCCGTGCAATCAAACCGGATTTCATGATGTACGGCGAAGGTTGGGATATGCCCACCGAACTGCCTAGTGAACTCAAATCCTCGATGAATAATGCGGACCGGTTGCCTGATTTTGCCTTCTTTAACGATGCCTTCCGCGATATTTCCAAAGGCGGAACGTTGGGCGATAAAATCACTGAACCGGGGTATCTCTTAGGCGCCAGTCATTACCGTCTCGGCTTCAAATTTGCCTATGTCGGTTCGTGCATGGACCTGATTTTCCCGGCCAAATTCAAAAGTGCGCTTCAAACCATCAACTACGTGGAATGCCACGATAACGAGACGTTCTTCGATAAACTCGAAAAATGCCATGAGGTCGACGATGTCGAACTCAAACTCAAGCGCGTCAAACTCGCCAATGCAGCGGTGATGTTCGCGTTTGGCATTCCCTTCTTCCATATGGGCCAAGAAATCGGCTTATCCAAGGGCGGAGACACCAATTCCTACCGTTCGGGCGATAAAGTCAATAAGTTCGACTACCGCATGCTCGATGAACGGCCGGCTTTAGGCCTTTACTTTGCCGACCTCATCAAGTTCCGTAAAAAGCATGCTTTCTTACGCTTGGACAAGAGTTCCGATATCGAAAACATGATCCGCTTCGAAGACCTCAACGATGCCGGGTTGATCATCGATTATGTCGACCACGAAAAGATTGCCCCTTGGAAAGCCTTCAAAGTCATCATGAATCCCTCCAAAGAAACGCTCTATTATGAGTTGGATGATTATTACCAAGTCATCTTTGCTTCCTCAGGCATGACCGAGGGCAAAGAAATGTTTGCCAAAAACCTTATCGTCAATGGCATTTCGTTCATGGTCGTTGCACGCAAATAGTTGTGATAATATCGAGACTTTCTTACCCATTGTATCTCTTATAATGGGGAAGAGGTGAGTGCATGTTTACCAATGTTGTCGTCGTCGGTATCGTCGGGCGAAATGCTTCCGACACGATCCGATATCTTGAAGTTGAACGAAGCTATAAAGATCATGAGGGAAAGTTTGCCAAAGACATCATCCCCGTCATTTTTTGGACTCGGACCTCCAGTAACTATTTGATGAACCTTAGAGAAGGCGCCTATGTCGCCCTCCACGGCCGGCTCGAACATTTAGGCAATGTGGGCGTCGGTGTTGTTTGCGATACGCTCGAAGTCATGAGCAACAAAGCAACGGATACTATCGAAGCTTCTCGAAAAGTGGTGTAATATAGATATATTCTTGAATGAAGGAGTTAGAACATGTTCAAATATATCCGCTTGTTGTTCCTTATGGGTATCTTCATCATTTGGGATTACTTCGCCTGGATGCTCCCTTATTCACGTCACCCCGAACGTTATCCCTTAGAGTTGCGTTATAAAAAAGCACGAAAATTGGTTTTACGTCTGGTGCGGGCTTGCCGCATCGATTTTCATATTGAGAACCGCGAAGTCATCAAACCCGGTGAGGTCTATGTCTTCGTCGGCAACCATTTATCCTTCTTTGACGCCATCATGATTTTGGCGGTCAACGAACACCCCGTGAAATTCGTCGGTAAGATTGAATCCCGCAAATATCCGTTCGTGGGCCGTGTTTTCCGTGCCCTCAGCGGGGAATTCATTGAACGCGATAATCTCAAGCAAGAACTCAAAGTCGCCCGTAAAGTCGAAGCCTCTTTGCTCAACCATGAACACAGCTGGTATATCTATCCCGAAGGCACCCGCAACAAAGATCCTTATGCCCCGATGCTTCCGTTTAAACCCGGAACCTTCCGCATTCCGTTAAACACCAAGACGACCATCATCCCGTTTGCGTCGTTCGGTAATTTCCGTCCTTTGAGCTTCAAAATCAACCTCAAACGGTTCCCGATCCAAGTCCGTTATCTGCAACCGATTCCTTATGAAGAAATGCAAGGCCGTACGACCATCGACATTGCCGAAATGGTGTACGCCCGCTTGCAACCCGAAGTGGATGCTCTACGGGCCAAAGACGTCGATTACATCGCCGAAATCACACTCGGCAAAAACAAGAAGAAATCCCCCAAAGGGAAGAAATAAAGATATTAATATCTTTTTAGGCATTCTTTTTCCTTTTTTTGTTTGCTTAACAAGGGGGACATTCACTATAATGGAAACGAGGTATTCATAACATGCGCATGATCGATATTATTATTAAGAAACGGGAAGGTTTAGAACTGACTCCCGAAGAAATAGCGTTTTTCATTGAAGGCTATACCAAAGGGACCATTCCCGATTACCAAGCCAGCGCTTTAGCCATGGCAATCGTTTTCCGTGGCATGACCACCAAAGAAATTTCCGCACTCACCGATCGGATGATGCACAGTGGGGACGTCATTGACTTATCCCTCATCAAAGGCATCAAAGTGGACAAGCATTCCACCGGCGGTGTCGGCGATAAAACCAGTCTTGCCTTGGGACCCCTTGTGGCGGCCTGTGGCGTCAAAGTCGCCAAAATGTCCGGCCGTGGCTTAGGCCATACCGGCGGAACGCTCGATAAACTCGAATCCATTCCCGGCGTCAGCGTGGCCATCGAAAGCAAAAAATTCATCAAACAAGTCAACGACATCGGCTTAGCCATCATCGGCCAAACCGGCGACCTTGTCCCCGCGGATAAGAAACTTTACGCCCTTCGTGACGTCACCGGAACCGTCGAATCGATTCCCTTGATTGCCGCATCCATCATGAGCAAGAAGCTCGCCAGTGGCGCCGATACGATCTTACTCGACGTCAAATTCGGTAGCGGTGCGTTCATGAAAACCATCGAAGACGCGCGCATTTTAGCCCGCACGATGGTGGACATCGGCAATGCCCTCGGACGCGATACCCGCGCCATCTTAACGGATATGGATCAACCGCTCGGACGTGCCGTCGGCAATAACCTCGAAGTCAAAGAAGCGATTGCCACGCTCAACGGTCACGGACCTGAAGACTTCCAAGAACTGTGCTTATCGGCCGGTTCCATCATGCTCCTGCAAGCCAAAGCCACCAAGACCTTGGAAGAAGGACGCGCCTTACTCTTAAGCAAAATCAAAGACGGCAGTGGTCTCAAGAAACTCGCCTCCCTCGTCAAAGCCCAAGGCGGCGACGAATCCTACATCTATCACCCCGAAAAGTTCCCCGTGGCCAAATTCCACGCCGAAGTCTACTCCGACAGCGATGGTTATGTCCGTCAAATCGACGCCCTTGAAATCGGCGAAAGCGCGATGCGCTTAGGCGCCGGAAGAGCGACCAAAGATGACATCATCGATATGTCCGCCGGCATCATCGTCGACAAAAAAGTCGGTGAAGCCGTCAAAAAAGGCGAGAAGTTATGCGATGTTTACACCAACATCGAAAGCTACAAAGAAATCTTGGATGACGTCCGCAAGAGCTTCAAACTCAGCGTGACCCCAATCAAACTCAACCCCATCGTCCACGAAACCGTTCAATAAGTCAAAAGGCACGTCACCGTGCCTTTTTCTTCAGTTCTCTTAAGTTCCTCGTGCGGGGGATCTTTTTTAAACGCGCGTAATTATCATTGAGTTGCCGTTCATAAGCGCCCGAACCGCTAGGTTCATAAAAGCGCATTTCCTTGATCATCTCGGGTAAATATTGGATTTTATCCCATAAATCCGGACGGTCGTAGGGGTAGCGGTCTTCTAAAGCGATACTCACCGGTGTCAACTTTAGATAATCCAAGACATCCAAGGGTTTTTCGGCAGCTAAGTCCATTGCCGCATGCACAGCGTTGCAACTGGCTTTCGATTTGGGGGATAGGGCTAGGTCACACACGGCAAAGCCTAACGGAATCACGGCTTCGGGGAATCCGACTTTGCGCGCGCTTTCCAAAGCTAACGCCGTCCGTTGTACGGCATTAGGATTAGCAAGGCCAATATCTTCGTAAGCGGTGACCAACAACCGCCGTTCAATGCTTTCCAAATCCCCGGCAATGCAGAGGCGCGCCAAATAATAAAGGGCCGCATCGACATCGCTGCCGCGGATACTTTTTTGTAAGGCCGAAACCGAGTCATAATGTTCGCTTTCGTCTTTATCCATCAGATAATTCGGCACGCGGACAATGGCTTTGACATCATCCACGGTGATTTCTTTTTTATTGCCCGTCAAGGCGCTGACTTCGACATAATTGAGGGCAAAGCGGAGGTCGCCTCCCGCGAGTTTGGCAATCAATGCCAGAGCTTCCGGAGTAAACTTCACTTTTCCATTCAATCCTTGCGGACTTTCGCTGGCCCGTTTTAAACCCAAAGCGACGTCTTCTTGCGAAAGCGCTTTGACTTCAAGCAGGTGGCAACGGCTCCGAATAGCCGGGTTGATCGCGATATACGGATTTGCGGTGGTCGCTCCGAGCATATATATACTGCCGTCTTCGATATACGGCAAAAGCAGGTCTTGTTTATCTTTGTTTAAGCGGTGGACTTCATCCAAAATCACGATCGTGGGATGGAAAAACTTCGCTTCCTCGATGGCCGCTTCGATTTCTTTTTTACCGCTGGTGACGGCGTTTAGTTTGATGAAATGCACACCCATCGACGACGCGAATGCTTCGGCAATCGTGGTTTTACCCGCTCCGGGAGGACCATAAAAGATGATTGATACCAACGTTTGGTTTTTCACGCAGTTGGTTAAAAAGCCGTTGGCACCGACCAAATCGGTTTGACCAATGACTTCATCCAAGGTTTTGGGGCGCATCCGGAAGGCTAAGGGGGCAAGCATCATATCAACTCCAAGCTCAAGTATACCAATTTATCCTCTTTTTCTCTATAATAGCAATGGGTGATTCCATGCGTATCGTAGTCCAAAACGTTGTTTCCGCGGAAGTCCGCATCCATGACAAAACCGTCGGCCATATCGGTCGGGGCTTTTTGCTGTTTGTCGGCTTCACCCAAGGCGACGACGAAGCCTTATGCCGCCTTATGGCGGAAAAGGTCGTCGGACTGCGTCTTTTCAATGACGAACGCGGACTCACCAACCTCTCCATCGACGATATCCATGGCGAAATCCTGAGTGTTTCGCAGTTTACCCTCTATGGCGATGTGGTCAAAGGCCGCCGCCCTTCGTTCACGCATGCGTTGGCGCCTCTTGAAGCCACACATCTCTACGATTATTTCAATGAATGTCTCGAAACCCTTCGCGGTCCGATTCAAAAAGGTGTTTTCGGCGGCGATATGAAAGTCAGCTTAATCAATGACGGGCCCTTTACGTTGATGCTGGATAGTAAGGAGCTCTATGGAAAATAAAAAGAAAGTCATGATCGGTCTCAGCGGCGGTGTCGATTCCGCGGTTGCGGCGTACTTATTAATTCAACAAGGCTATGACGTAATCGCCGGGTTCATGCGCAACTGGGATGCCTTTACCAACAACGATGTTTTAGGGAATCCCACCCTTGACGACCCGATGTGTCCGCAGGAACAAGACTACGAAGATGCCAAAAAAGTGGCCGATAAATTGGGAATTCCTCTCTTACGGGCGGATTTTATCAAAGAATATTGGGACGACGTCTTTTCGTACTTTCTTAATGAATATGCCCGCGGTAGGACACCCAACCCGGATGTTTTCTGCAACAAATACATCAAGTTTGCCGCATTCCGGACGTTTGCCAAAGAACATGGCTGCGACCTCATCGCCATGGGCCACTATGCCAAACGCATCGATAAAGACGGCAAAGCCTATATGCTCAAAAGCTATGATCAAAATAAAGATCAAACCTACTTCTTAAGCCAAATCAGCCAAGCCCAGTTAGCGGATTGCCTTTTCCCCTTGGGCGATATCGATAAACCCGAAGTCCGACGCATCGCCAAAACCCTTGGTTTAGCGGTGGCGGAGAAGAAAGATTCCACCGGCATCTGCTTCATCGGCGAACGCAATTTCAAGCAGTTCTTACAAAACTATTTACCCGCGCATCAAGGCAAAATCGTGGACATTGCCACCAATGAGAAAGTAGGCACCCATGACGGGGTCCTTTATTACACCATCGGCCAACGTCGCGGCCTGGGCATCGGAGGCATCTCCGGACGTGAAGCCAAGAGTTGGTTCGTCGTCAAAAAAGACGTCAAACAGAACATCCTTTATGTCGCTTCCGGTAACGAAGACGAACACTTACTCAGCGACGAAGCCATCATCACCGATGTCAACTGGATCAGTTATGTACCCAATGGTCCTCTTCACGTCGGAACGAAATTCCGTTACCGCCAAAAAGATGCGATGCTGACGCTGTATCCGCTTACTCCGACCTCTGTTAAACTTGTCTATGACGCTCCGCAAAAAGCAGTGACCGCCGGACAAGCCGCCGTGTTCTATCAAGGCGATATCTGCCTCGGTGGCGGACTCATCGATCAGATCTATTACAAAGGAAAACGTATCGACATATAAAAAGAGTGGGGAGACCCACTCTTTTGCGTTATTTACTCAGCAGCATGTCATCGGGAAGGACGTCCCCGGCGCTTTGGAATTTTTGAATCAATTCTTCCACCGTCAAGTTGGCTTTTTCTTCCCCTTTGACGTCCAAGATAATACGACCCTCGCTCATCATCACCAAACGATTTCCGTAACGGATCGCGTCTTTCATGTTATGGGTGATCATGATCGCGGTCAAATGTTGTTCTTGAATCAAGCGTTCGGTCAGGTCCATGACCGTTTTCGCCGTTTTGGGATCCAAGGCCGCCGTATGTTCGTCCAGAAGGAGGAGTTCCGGACGGCGCAAGGTGGCCATCACCAGCGTCAGGGCTTGGCGTTGCCCTCCCGACAACAAGCCGGCTTTCGTAAACAGACGTTTTTCTAAACCTAATTGAAGTTTGCTGAGTTCGTTGGTAAACAAGGTACGATTTTTGGCGGTCAATCCCCATTGAAGCGAAGGGATTGTGCCGCGCCGTAGGGCTAACGACATGTTTTCTTCGACGCTCATGCCGGCAACGGTGCCGACCATCGGATCTTGGAACACGCGGCCGATGGCTTTGGCCCGGCGGTGTTCTTTGACTTTCGTAAGGTTGACGCCGTTGAGGATGATGCTTCCCTCATCGCTCATGAACACCCCGGCGATGACGTTGAGAAGCGTCGTCTTGCCCGAGCCGTTCCCGCCGATGACGGTGAGGAACTCGCCTTCGGCGACTTCCAAGGAAACGTCAATGAGTGCTTTGCGGTCGTTGTCTTTGTTATCATCGACTTTAAAGGTCTTGCTGACGTGCGAAAGGGTAAGCATTTAGACCGCCTCCTTTCGTCCGCGTTTGAACCAACTTTTGACTTTTTCCAGTGGTTCTTTGAGGCTTTTTTGAATTAACGGATACGAAATCATCAACACGATAATCACGGATTGAAGCAGTTTTAAATCGTTGGGATTCATATCAAGCTCCAAGGCCACATCGATGATCAGGAAGTAGATGAACCCACCCAAAATGACGCTGATGAGCGTATTTTTGAAGGTCCTTTTTCCAAAGACCGCTTCGCCTAGGAAGATGGCCGCTAAACCGACCACGATCGTTCCGCGTCCCATGCCCACATCGGCGTATCCCGCCTGCTGCGCATAGAAACTGCCCGAAAGTGCGATTAAAGCGTTCGAAATGACGAGTCCCAATACGATCATCACGCTGGTATGGATGCCTTGCGCTTTGGCCATCGCCTTATTTTTTCCCGTGGCCCGAACGCTGATTCCAATTTCGGTGCCGAAGAACCAATAAAGCGCGAAGAACAAAGCAATGACGACCACGCCCATCGTGACGACGATACCCCAGTACCGATTGCCCAAGAGCGTCTGCGTAAAATCAAACGCCGTGGTGGCGGAGTTGCTGATCGCCAAATTGGCTTTTCCAAGAATACGAAGAATAACGGAATAGAGCCCAACCATCGTGACAATCCCTGCAAGTAATGGGGGTATTTTAAGAAGGGTATGAAGTAAGGATGTGAATAAACCCGCCAAGGAACCGGCGATGACCGCTAGAAGGATGGCCAGTACGGGATGAAATCCGGCATTGAGGCACACAACAGTGACCGCCGCACCCAAAGGAAAGGCTCCCTCGGCGCCTAAGTCCGCGATGTCTTCAACCCGGTAAGCAATGAACACGCCTAACGCCAAGATGGCCCATATGAGCCCTTGTTCGAGCATGTCCGTGACAATGAAAGTGAAATCCATAAAAGGCCTCCTAGCGGCTTGCTACTGATGCTTTTTTAAGAAAATCGACATCGACCAACGGCAGCGAAACCGCGGAGGATTCCGAGGACTCGGTAATGATCGTGTCGGCTCTATCCAAGATACTTTGGGGAATCGTAATCCCGGCAGCTGTGGCAAACACTTGGCTGACCACGAGCGGGAATGACGACGCACCGGTCGAAGGAATATCTTTCGGTTCGACGCCGTCTTTAAGAATTTGCACGGCCATTTCGCCGGTGGTCTCGCCTAACGTAAAGTAGGAAAGGCCTAAGGTTAAGAAACCGCCATTGGTGACTTGTCCGGCTTCACCGACGATTAAAGGAAGACCCTTTTCAATCGCTTTGGAGGAAACCGAGGTCATCGCCGAAGCTAAGTAGTTATCCGTGGGAATGTAGACGCCATCAATACTTTCATTCGCAAAGAGTTGGTTGATCGTGGATTGAATCGTGGCTTCATCGCCGGTCAACGGTTGATCGACAAACGCTAATCCGAGCGCTTCGCATTTAGCTTTGGCCAAGTTGATTTGGATGACCGAATTGCTTTCCGCGGACGAGTACAAAAGCCCGATTTTTTCGATGCCGGGGAATTCTTCGAACAAGGCGATTTGATCCGCAACGGGGTTCATATCGTTGGTCCCGGTGACGAATCCGCCGGGAAGTTCGGGGGAAGCAATCAGACCTGAAGCAACGGGATCGGTGACCGCGGTAAACAGTAATGGTGTTTCTTTACCCGCATCTTCAATTGCCGATTTGGCCGAAATCGCGGCCGGCGTGGCAATCGCCAAGATCAAATCGCTTTTCCGTGCGAGTTGAGCGGCACCCGAGGCCATGATGGTGGGGTCGGTTTGCGGATTAGAGACGGTGATTTCGATGTTTTCGCCATCGACGAACCCGGCGTCTTCGAGCGCTTGGACGAATCCGTCTTTGGCGGCGTCCAAAGCATCATGGGTGACAAATTGCAGAATTCCGATTTGTAGAACATCACTTTGGCAGGAAGCAAGACCGGCCAGGGATGCCAGGGCGACAGCGGACAGGACCACATGTTTCATTTTCATAACTTTTTCCTCCTTTAAGGCGTATGAATGAAAAAAGGCTTGGTGTGTCGAACACCGAAGCCTTATGCTTGTTTCTTTTCGGTGTTCACGATTGTTTCATCGTTTCCACCAAAGCCTTTGTCTATTATGACTAAAAGGTCAAGATTTCGGAAACGATCTTGAGGGATAGTAATAATAGCTATAATAAAAGGCCGACGACTTGATGTTGGTTCTGTAAATCATGAGACGTCCTCCTTTTAATTGATAAGAAAATCATACCAATCCCGCCGATAAATGCAACACTTTTCGAAAAAACTATATAGATTCGTGAAAGCACAATGCTATAATGGAAGCAATTCGATGACGAAGTTAAACTTTCTAAGTTTATTGTAGAGACGGCCTACCGGTGCAAACGGCCGAAACGAAGTAAGGTGCCACTTCCGAGAGCGATTAATCCTCGCCGTCTGCCGCGTTAAGGCCTAATTAAGAGCATTACTTTGTAATGAATAAGGATGGTACCGCGAGCGCTTCGTTCCTTAGGGTGAAACGCTTTTTTATTTTTTGGAGGAAAAGATATGAAAAAGATGAGTGCCGATCAAATCCGGCAAACCTGGTTAAACTACTTTAAAAGCAAAGGTCACGACATCGAACCCGGGGCCAGCTTAGTCCCGCATGATGATCCCACCTTACTGTGGATCAACTCCGGCGTCGCCGCCTTGAAGAAATACTTCGATGGCAGCGAAATGCCCAAGAACAAACGCATCACGAACGTGCAAAAATCGATTCGTACCAACGACATCGAAAACGTCGGACATACCGCACGGCATCATACTTTTTTTGAAATGCTCGGTAACTTCTCGATTGGCGATTACTTCCGTAAAGAAGCGATTGCCTTTGCGCATGAAATCTTGACCGACGAACGGTATTTCGGAATGCCCAAAGACCGTCTTTACTTTACCTATTTACCCAGCGACATGGATACCAAACAATGCTGGTTATCCCATGGCGTCGCCGAAGATCACCTGATTCCTTTATCAGGCAACTTCTGGCAAATCGGCGAAGGTCCCTGCGGACCCAACACCGAAGTCTTCTTTGACCGCGGCGAAAAATACGATCCTGAACACATCGGCATCAAACTTCTCGCTGAAGATATGGAAAACGACCGCTACATCGAAATCTGGGGCATCGTTTTCAGCCAATATAACGCGGTGGAAGGCGTCAAACGCGAAGACTACAAAGAACTTCCCAACAAAAACATCGATACCGGCGCCGGTCTTGAACGCATTGCCTGCGTTTTACAAGAAACCGTCACCAACTTTGAAACCGACTTATTCATGCCGCTCATCAAAGCGACCGAAAAACTCGCCAAGATTCCGTATGGCGAAGGCAACCTGATGCCGTACCGCGTTATTGCCGACCACGTCCGCACGTGCACCTTCGCGCTCAGCGATGGCGCTTCCTTCTCCAACGAAGGCCGCGGCTACGTGTTACGGAGAATTCTCCGCCGTGCGATGCGTTATGGCAAGAAAATCGGCATTACCGAACCGTTCTTATACAAACTCGTCCCGGTCGTTGCCGAGATGATGAAAAACTTCTATCCCTATTTACAAGGTAAAGTCGAATTCGTCAGCAAGATGATTCTTTCCGAAGAAGAAAAATTCTTACGCACGCTCAATAGCGGCGAAGCCAACCTTCGCAACATGCTAGTACATACAACCGCGCTCTCGGGCGAAGAAGCCTTCCGTCTTTACGATACCTACGGTTTCCCGATTGAGTTAACGGTCGAAATTGCCCATGAAATCGGCGTTTCCGTCGATCTCGAAGGCTTTAAAGCGGAGATGGAAAAGCAAAAAGAACGCGCCCGTCAAGCCCGCGCCAATCTCCAAAGCATGAACAAACAAGCCAAAGACTTGATGGCGTTCGCGCAACCTTCCGAATTCCATTACGAAGGCCATGACATTCAAGGCAAAGTCATCGCTTTATTCAAAGACGGCGTCCAAGTCGACAGCCTGGATGAAGAAGGCGACGTCATCCTCGATCACACCAATTTCTACGCCGAAAGCGGCGGCCAAGTCGCCGACAAAGGCGAAATGACCAACAAGACGACCTCCTTGGAAGTTTTGGATGTCCAAAAAGCCCCGAACCATCAACATCTCCATCACGTCCGTGTCCGGTTCGGTTCTGTTTCCGTCGGCGATGTGTTCACCCTGAAGATCGATGCCGTCAAACGGCTGTTAACCCGTCGAAACCACTCCAGCGCGCACTTATTACAAAAAGCCTTGAAAGAAGTCCTCGGCGATGGCGTCCATCAACAAGGCAGCTTCGTCTCCGAAGACTACATGCGTTTTGACTTCACCCATTCCGAGAAAGTCAAAGAAAACGACCTTCTGTTCATCGAAAAGAAAGTCAATGAATATATTCAAGCGGCTCTCGTCCAAACCACCCGAGTGCTTCCCATCGAAGAAGCCAAAAAACTCGGTGCGATCGCTTTATTTGATGAAAAATACGGCGACATCGTCCGCGTCGTCAGTTTCGGCGATGTGTCCATGGAATTCTGTGGCGGAACCCACGTTTCGAACACCCTTGATATCGGTGTGTTCGCGATTGAATACGAAGAAAGCATCGCCGCCGGCATCCGCCGTATCCAAGCCTGCACCGGCTTACGGGCGTATGAATTCTTAAAACATAAAGAACGCTTGCTCGCGCAAACCCGCGACCTGGTCGGTTCGACCTCCGTCTATGAAGTCAATGACCGCATCAAAGCGCTCCTAAGTGAAAAAGACGAACTCAAGAAAGAAAACCGTATCCTTTTGGATCGTCAAGCCGCCTTATTGGCCAAGAGCCTTAAAGACGAATTCTCGGTCTTCAACGGCTATCGTTTACTCGTCAAACACATTCCTTCCACCAACCGCGAGACATTGATGAAAATCGTCGATTCGCTCAAGACGCTTTATGCCGACAGCATCCTTCTTTTGGTGGGTGAAGACAAAGAATCCTTACCCATCGTCTGTGCCGTCACCGGCATGGCCCTCAAAGATGGTTTAAGAGCCGGAACGATCGTCAAAGAATTAGCCACCAGCTTAGGCGGTTCGGGTGGCGGACGTCCCGATTTAGCCTCAGGCGCCGGTAAAAACAAGGACAAGGTCCTTGAAGCCCTCGAAGCCGTGAAAGGAACCCTTTCCGCATGAGCGTCCCACGGGCATTAGGACTGGATTTAGGAACCAAGACCATCGGCATGGCCGTCAGTGATTCGCTGGGCATTGCCGCTCATGGCGTGGAAACGTTCCGTTTTGAAAGCGGCGCGTATAAAAAAGCACGCGAGCATGTGATTGCCTACGTCCAAAAAGAAAACATCCGCGAAATCGCCTTAGGTTTGCCGCTTCATATGAGCGGTCAACCGTCCGAACGTTCCGAAAGCGCGCTTCGGTTCCGTGATGACCTGTTAGCGATGATGCCGGAACTCACGATTGTCATGATTGACGAACGGATGACGACGATGTTGGCCAACAAACGCTTATTGGAAGCCGACCTCAGCCGCGCCAAACGCCACGAAGTCATCGATACGATGAGTGCGGTCGCGATTTTAGAGACTTATCTCGCACAAAGGAGAAAATAATATGCAATTCACCAAAGACAATCAAATGCTTCTGACTGACGACAAAGGTGTCGAACACATGGTGGAGATTCTCTTCACCTACGAAAACGAAGAACGCCATGCGCAGTACGTGTTGTATTACCTTCCCGAGAATCCCGAAGAGATTTTTGCCGCCCGATACGATGGCGAAGAACTCATCGAAATTACCGATGAAGAAGAATACGACGAAGTCGAGGAAGTGCTCAATGCGTTCCTCGAAGATCCCGAATTGAATGATCCGACAAAAAAAGGCGAGTAAAATCGCCTTTTCTTCTACAGTCCGTAAACGAGAATTCCAAGCGCTGCCGATATTACGATAAGCGCGATGGGATGTAGACTTTTCTTACGTATCAATTTGTAACCGAAGAACAGTGTAGCCAGGTCAATCAGAAGAACTAAACCCGAACGGTTGAAAGTTCCCGATTGGGTGGATGGGAATGAGGTCCAGACAAGGGCTAACACGAGCAGTGCGCCCGTCGCCCCGATCAGTCCGACAACGACCGGACGGATGCCGTTCATGGCTCCTTGGACATATCGGTTTTTGGCCATCGCGGAGAATAACGCCGCGACCAATAAAATGACGATGAATGAGGGAAGGACGACCCCTAAGGTCGCTACAACCGCGCCGAGGAAACCGCCTTGCTCAGTCCCGATGAAGGTCGCAATGTTAATCGCGAAGGGACCCGGCGTGGATTCGCTGACGGCAATGAACTGGATGACACCTTCTTCGGTCAACCAACCGCGTGAAACGACTTCGCTTTTGATCAGCGGAATCATCGCGTAGCCGCCGCCGAAGGTGAATAAACCGATGGTGAAGAAAACATAGAATAATTGCCAAAAAATCATTGTTTTTCCTCCTTTTTCGGTTGTTTTCGGAGTGCTTCAAGGAATAATCCGAAGCCTGCGCCGATTAAAATCAAATAGATGCTGGAGAAGTCAAACGCAAACACATCCATGGCAATCATCAAAACAAAAATGAGAACCAACGTGATGATGCTGTATAAATCCTTTTTCAAGATTTTTAAAAGTTTAAGACCGGCGTTTAAAATAAGGATAGCGACGGCGACTTCAATGCCTTTAAACGCGCTTTGAACGATCGAGAATTGTAAGAATTCATCGAAGAAAAGCGAGATTCCAAAGATGATGCCTAAAGACGGAAGTACTAAACCGAGGGTGGCAAAAAGCGCCCCAAAGAAACCGCCGACTTTATAACCGACATAGGTCGCCGCATTGACTGCGATCGGACCCGGAGTGGACTCGGCAATGATGACAATATCGAGGATTTCCTCGGTCCGCATCCATTTTTTGCGTTCGCCGATTTCCGCTTGAATCAAGGGAATCATGGCGTAGCCGCCGCCGAAGGTGAAAAGGCCGAGCTTGAAGAATGTCCAGAACAATGTCAAATACGTTTTTGATTTTTTCATGCCTTTTCCTCCTGACCCTTACTATATTATAGTAAAAAGAGGAATTGTCAATTTAAACGTCTCCATTGTCTACGGCCAAACTTTGTTGTAGTATTTTTTATGCTAACTTGCTATAATAGGCAACGTATCGAAGAGGAAACACTCATGGAAATGCAAAAAGTCATTCTCACCAAAGACGGTGAAGCCAAATTAACCGCGGAATTACGCCAACTTATTGACGTTACCCGCCCCGAAGTCATTGAACAATTATCCTTTGCCCGCGCTCAAGGCGACTTAAGTGAAAACGCCGAATATGATGCTGCCCGGGCCAGACAAGCTGAAGTCGAAGGCCGCATCAAACAAATCGAAGACATCCTTGCCATCGCAACCGTCATCGATGACACTCCGACCAGCGCCAAGACCGTTGCTCTCGGAACGAAAGTCACGATTCTTGATCTCAGCGACAACGCCACGGTCGAATACAAAATCGTCGGAACCGTTGAAGCCGATCCAATCAACAACCGGATTTCCAATGCCTCTCCGTTAGGAGAAGCTATCATTGGCAAACACGTCGGCGACAAAGCCATGGTCAAGGTTGCTAAACCCTACCAAGTCCAAATCGTCCGTATTGATCTTGCTTAATTGACGTATCAAGGCACTCACGCAGTGCCTTTTTATTTCATCTTTATCCCAAAACCGCATAAAACCCCCTTGGACCCGCTATTTAGTGGTAAGGGGGTATTTTTATGTACAAAGTCATCATTGGGGTCTTAATTGCGATGTTTGTGGTTATTTTCCTTTTTACAAAGATGGATCCGAATTTATCGTCCAATTCCTCGGGCTCGGGATCCGAAAGCGAGTTTTTGACGGTTTCGGTCGAAGGCGAAGTCACCCGTGAAGGAACGTATCTCTTGGATGTCGGTGCGGACATGGGCGACCTGCTTGAAGCCGCAGGTGGACAAACGGATAATGCCGATGAACTCGCATTTAATGTCTCCGTAGACTTAGTTGACAATATGACCTATTACATCGCTCCGCTGTATGACGAGGATGATGTGTGTAATAGCGAATTGCTGGTGAAAGTCGGCTTGAACAAAGGACAAAAGGAAGATTTTATGACGATCGACGGCATTGGATCCAGTATTGCCTCGGCGATTATTTCATATCGCGATGAGAATGGACCTTACCAATACTTAGAAGAAGTCATGGATGTCAGTGGCATCGGAAACGCCACATTCATCCGGATGAGAAACTCAATCACGCTTCAATGAGTGCCTTAATCGGGTTGGTCAGCCTCGTTTTGGGATTATGGCTAACCCATGGAAACATTTATGTCTTTTTAGCCCTGAGCGGGGGATGGTTGCTTTTCCTGGTATGGCGTTTTTCCAAAAACGGTTTTTGGCTTGGGCTCATTTTCTTTGTTTTGGGTGCGGTGGTCGGTGCGGTCAAGATTCCCTACAGCCAAACGAAAACGGAATTTTCGGGTCTTGTGACGGATTCAAATGATAACTATTTTCTTTACCGGTCAGGTCTACAAACCTATTATGTTTATGAGAAAAATTGTCCTAGGGAAGTAGGGGACATTTTGCACATTGAAGGCAGTCTTTCCGCCCTTAAATTTTCACATGTGGAATCCCAGTTTGATTTTCAAGAATATTTGGAGAATAAAGGGGTGGTGGCACAGCTCTTTGTGAGTACCCTTGAAGTGCGCTTTCAAAACCCGATCCGATGCCATCAAATTCAAGACCGTTTCCTATCAAGTTTCAAAGGTGAATCAAAGGCTATATTGGCAGGGCTTCTTTTCGGTGAAATCGAAGACGATAATCCGGCGTCACAAGACATGGAAAATTTGCAGGTCAGTTACCTTCTCTCGGCTTCTGGTATTCACCTTAGTTTTCTACTCCAGATCATGACTTTCCTATTGACCTTGATTCTCAAGGATAAATGGGCCAAACTAATAGCAGTTGGAACCCTTCTTCCATTAGCCATCTTCTCCCTTGGCAAAATCGGTATCCTCAGAGTTTTATTGATGGGGTTACTCAGATGGGGTAATGAATATCTTTTAAACAAGAAGTTCGACTCATTAACGCTTTTATGCTCGTTAGGCGTTATTTGTTGTTTAATTAGTAGATATATAGTATATTCGACTGGCTTTCTGTTAACTTTTTCGATTCCCATCGTCTTTTTGTTCTCTCGGAATCTCTTCCAAACGTTTCCTAAAAGGAAAAGGCCCTTCTTATATCCCGTTATTATCTTCCTTTTTGTGTTACCAGTGAACCTATTGACCCATTTCGAGGTTAATTTTCTCAGTATTCTCTCACAAATGATACTTTCTCCTCTGATTTTGGGCATTTTTTCGATAGGTTGTTTCAGCTTTTATTTATTCCCGTTGAAAAAGATCATTGAGTTCGTCGTGAATGTCTTTCTTTTTTGCGTTCGTTTTTTCGCCGGCCTGGATACTTCATGGATTGTTGGGAAACCGAGTTTAATATTCCTTTTGGTCTACTACTTTTTAGTCCTCGTTATGATGGTGGGATTAGAGAGTAAACATTATAAGAAAACAGGGGCCGCATTCAGTCTCATCATCATGGCTTTTTGCTTTCAATCTTTACCTATTAAAAACACGCTCACGAATTCGGTGACTTTTATTAACGTCGGGCAAGGTGACAGCATCCTCATCCGAGAACGTGAAAAAACGGTTCTTATCGATACCGGCGGAAGTCTATTTTTTGATGTCGCTTTGGATTGCTTGATTCCCTATTTTAAATCTCAAAAAATACACCAAATCGACACCCTAATTACTACCCACGATGACTTCGATCATAATGGTGGCGTCGAAAACCTCATGAGTGAATTTGAGGTTAAAAATTACGTAACGGAAAAAGATGCTTTTCCTTTAAGCGTCGGAAACATGGTTTTCGAGAATCTCAACGATTACGAAGAAGGTGAAAACGAGTCCAATAACCGGTCTTTGGTGCTTAAGCTTAATTTTATGAGTCGGACGTGGTTATTCATGGGAGACGCCCCAATTGAGGTCGAAAAGAAGATTTTGAGAAACAATCCTGAGCTGGATGTGGACATTTTGAAGGTTGGGCATCACGGATCCGATACTTCGAGCTCTTATGGATTCTTAAAGGCAATTACACCCAAAGACGCCATCATCTCGGTGGGAAAGAACAGTTTTGGCCATCCGACCAGTGAGGTTCTGGCCCGTTTGAAGAAGGTCGGCGCGAACATCCGCAGAACTGATTTGGAAGGAACGATTTGTTACACAGAGCCTGCTTTTTAAGGTATAATTTTCCCGTGAGGTTTCCATGATTTACATTCTCTTTGGCTCCCAAGCCTTGATGATTAAAAATCGTATCAATAAATTGCTCCGCGAACGCCTCGAAACGATCGATGATTTTAACTGTGTCCGTTTTGATGCCGTGGAAACCCCGGTTCAAGACATCGTTTACGAATGTACCTTATTGCCTTTAGGTTATGACCGCAAAGCGGTCGTTGTCGATAATGCGTATTACATCGGGAAAACCGCGGTCAAAGAAAAAGCCAGCTTAGAACAAGATTTTAAAGTTTTTTCGGCCTATTTAAAGAATTCCAACGAACAAACCGATTTATTCTTATGCCTGAACGCTCCCGCGATTGATGAAAAAAGCGAGTTTGTCAAAATCATCCGCGAAAAAGAAGGAACGATTCTTGAATTGACCGATATATCTAAAAATGATTGGCCGATTTATGTCCGTCGCTATTTCGAGAAATTAGAAACCAAGATCGATGATGACGCCGTCAGCGAAATCATTGCCCGCGTTCAAGGCGATGCCACCAACTTCAATAACCACGCCAATAAGTTAGCGCTTTATACCAACCATGTCACGCTGGCCGATGTCGAACTTCTCGTTTGCCGTCCTTTGGAAGAGAATGCATTTGCCATCAGTAACGCGCTTTTAAAAGGCAATAATGACCAAGCCATCGCGATTTTCCGCGATTTACTCGTTCAAAACGAAGAACCGGTTCGTTTGATAACGCTGTTGGCCAACCAGTTCCGACTGATGAGCGAATGTTACTTCCTGAATGGTCAAGGGCTATCAAATTTTGCCATCGCCGACAAGCTGAAAGTCAACGAGTACCGCGTGAAACTCGCGCTGGATATGAAACGGAAGATCAGTGCCCAACAATTGTTGGAGTATTTGGATAAACTCTATTTACTGGATTACCGTATTAAAAGCGGGCAAGTCGATCGCTTCTACGGATTTGAAATGTTTTTAGCGGAATTTTAAAGGAACCCCCGAAAGGATTCCTTTTTTTGTAAGGCATAAAAAAAGTTGCCGTGGGGCAACTATTTTTGTAACTTGTTGACTAAGGTTTGGAGATGAGATTTTTGGCGCGCAGCTGTATTTTTGTGCTCGACGCCTTTGCTCACCGCTTGGTCGATCAAGCTGACGGCGACTAAGAGAGCAGCTTTCGCTTCTTCTACTTTGCCTTCACTGACTGCTAAACGAACTTTCTTAGCGGCGGTACGGACTTCGGATTTAACCGCAGAGTTCCGGGCACGGGCTTTTTCATTCGTTTCAATACGCTTGACTTGTGATTTAATATTGGCCATAGTTTTCACCTCTTTCGATACGCTTATGAATTGTATCATAACAAAGTGGGTCATGCAAGGGATTTTCATTGTTCCCCTTAAAAACCAAAAAACAATGAAAAGTTTCGATTGAGTCTAACTTATCCGATGTTCTATTTGTTCCTTTTGGAAAGTCGATTTTTCTCTTTTTGACGTCTTTTTTCTTCGCGTTTGTCTGTTTTGGCTTCACGGCGGACGTCCTTTTTTAAAAGGAATTGCAATTTAAGGTTGGCTTTGGCAAGACCGAAACTGTAAACCAAATACGAGGGAATACCGATGACGAAAGCTTCCGCGAGGTAAATCAAATAGAGAACGATGTGGTGCTCGGTCGGATAAAGCGCTTCTAAAGCATTCGGAAGATAGGACAGAAGACGGTTCTCGAAGATTATAAAGGTTGCGGCAATCGTGGCATCAAATAATAGCATTCCTAAGATAAACGTGGGGACTCTTCCTACATGAGCTTCGCGTAAGAACTTTTCGACAAAGGGAATGAGCCCCAAAATCGCAAACGGAATGATGAAAAAGAGGTCGCTGGTCAATAGAAACGTCACACCGAGTATGGAGACATAAGCAATGAATCCACCGAGGTATCCGGTTTGCACCAGGGCCACCAAAAGCAGGGCAGACGCGAGCAAATACCAGAAAAACTCGCCGAATTGCAGGGAATGGCCCAAAAAGAGGACCAAAGAACCCAGTGCGGCGGCCATTGCCGACTGCGTGATGCGCCAAGACTTTTTCATTTATAAACGCTCCGCTTCGACCCTGAGCAGTTCCATTTTTTGTTCGATCATCGTGCATAACGAACGGACGGTGGCTTCGCTGGGATGTTTTTCGCTGCAATAATCGCTGAGATAAATTCGTTCACCAACGACGGCTTTCTTTTGATGGAAAAAGCCATATTTGCCGGTGTGATAAATCGGAATGATCGGGGCGTTGTTATTCAACGCTAACAGGGCAACCCCGGGTTTGAACTTGAGCATCTCGTTATTCAACGAACGTTTCCCTTCGGGAAAGATACCTAAGATTTTTTCTTTGATTAAGATGTTGGTGCCACTGGAAATTGCACTCAAATCGGTTCGATCGCGATGCGTCGGAAACGCACCCAAGACTTTTAAGAACCAACTGAAGATCGGCGTGAACGTAAACATCCGATCCGCCGTCATGAAATAGATTCGTTTCGTCGGAAAAATGTAGTTCATCAAAACGGCATCCCACGTGGACGTGTGATTGGCGATGATAATCGTTTTTCCTTGAATTTTACCGACGCGCTTTTTGCCCCGCAGTTTCAATTTAAAAAACAGGAGGAGAAAAGGAGCGGCGGTAATCTTGACGAACCAAACCAGAAACATGTTTTATTCCTTTTTGACTTTAGCTTCCGTTGAAGCTGTAACCCGATAGTCTTTGAAGCGACCCACGAAAATAAACGCGCCGACCATCAATAAAATCGCGACGGGACCGTATAAAACGGCTCCGGAATAGTCAATTAAGGTTTCCCCGCCTTCGACATAAGTGGCTTGACCCGAGGGGTGAATCAAAAGCAAGAGCGGAACGATGACCGAACCGGCCACGGCGCCGACGATTTGGTTGATTAAACCTTGGACGGCAAAATACATACCGGCACGGTTGGTGCCCGTGATTTGAGCTTCATCCGCAGCAATTTGGCTGGGCATCATATACGGAATCGAGAAGAACGCACCGATGGCAAAACTGCCGATGGTGGAAGCGCCCAAACCGATGTAGAAGGAAACCATTTGCGAACCGGTCCATTGAATCCACGCGGCACTGAATCCGGCCATGGCTAAGGCAAACGCCACGAACGCACAACGAAGCGCGACGCGTAGACCCCATTTCCGGTTGATCCGGTTATAGAGCCAAAGCATCAACGGGATCGGGGCGAAAGCAGCGGTGTTCATCACGGTAATCAGCCATCCGTCCAAACCCATCACGGCTTTGTTCAAATGGCCCATGCCACCGAGGAAAATCTGCAGTCCGGTGAAATAGAAAACGAGCACAATCACATAGTTGCGGAACTCTTTGTTTTTGAACACGACTTTAAGGCTTTCGAGAATCGACAAATGTTTGGCCTTTTCAATGCTCTCCGCGGTGGGGGACATCGCTTCAAGGTTGGCCCGTTTGCGGAAGATCACGAAGTAAGGGATGAGCATCAATAAAATAAAGGGGGAGCAGGCGAGCGCGACGTACATAATCGCGTTCATGTATTCAATACCTAAAGCCTGCGTTTTCGCTACAAGCGTAAACATCAACGGCATCAAGGCGTACGCCATACAATAACCGATGGTGTTGAAAAACGCTTGCCAGGTGGTCACGCGGATACGTGCTCTGGGACCATCGACCATATCCGAAAGGGCGGACAAATAAGGGACCGCTAAGAGGGTATAGGAAGCAAAGAAGATGATGGAACAGAAGAAGACCCAAACGACGTTGAGCCAAGCAATCGATCCACCGACGGGAATCCACATCCCGATGAACGACAGAAGGCATGGAATAATCGCGATGGCGATTAAGATATAGCGGTTTTTCGTTTTCGCTTGAAGACGGTCGGATAAGGTAGCGATGGGAACATCGACCAAGCCATCCAAAACGCTGGCGACCGTAAGCAAAATCATCCATAAAAGCGGCAGTACCAATAAAACGCCGCTGTTATAGCGGTCGTAAAGCCAAGCAGATTGAATCGTATAGACGAACGCGGTCCCGAATCCTCCTAAAGCGAAAAGCGGCTCTTGCCATTTCTTGATCGGCTGCATAAAACATGTCCTCCTATGATTTTATGGTTGTTTTATATTTCGCGATTTCACCGACAAAGTCATTGATGCTGGCCAATTGGCCAAAGACTTCTTCGGGAAACGCGATTGCAAACTTCTCTTCGATGTTCGAAATCAGTTCAGTATAGGAAAGTGAATCCCCGCCGAAATCGTTGACGAAATGGCCGGCGTCGCTTAATGAAGCTTCAGGAAGCAATAGGGCAGCGGCAAAAAGGGTTCGAACCTGTTTCAAAAGGGTGTCGATTAAATCCGGATCAAAAGAGGCAAAATCGATGAAGCGTGCCTCGCCGATTTCTTGGAAACGTTCGCTTTGTTGGAGCAAGCCTTCGCGGAGCAAGAATTTTTGCACTTTCATCGAGGCCGAAATGGGGAGTTTGTCTTGGATAATGTATGTGGTTTCGACTTGTTTATAACCCGGCAATGTGACATTCACATTTTTAATCGCTGTTTTAAGCTCTTCGAGTTGTTCGGGTGTAGGTTTGACGGATAATTCCAAAACTAACGTAATCTTTTCTTTGGCCCCGGCACTCGGAATGCCTAAAACCGCACAATTTGAGACGTTAGCAATGGACTTAAAATGCATCTCGATTTCTTCGGGATAAACATTTTCCCCATTCGGGTTGATGATGATGTCTTTGATACGGCCTTTGATCCAGT
Organism: uncultured Caryophanales bacterium; assembly: GCA_937873795.1. Classification (GTDB taxonomy): domain Bacteria; phylum Bacillota_I; class Bacilli_A; order RFN20; family CAG-826; genus CALMWE01. The sequence continues at coordinate 1,141 of CALMWE010000314.1, read as the reverse complement.
AATTTCCGGAAGCATCGGTGAGGGCAATATCGCCGGTATGGAAATAGCCGTCTTCTAACACGGTGGGAACCATGACTCCGTTTTTAATTTCGTAGCGGTGGATGGTGGGCGATTTAATCAGTAATTCTCCTAACAAAGGCTGGTCATTTTCCGAGGGCAAAATCTTGTATTCCACTTTGAAAAGAGGCTTTCCAATCGAACTTTTTAGTCTTTGAATGACATCTGGGACTAATTCGACCGACGTCACCCCGACTTCGGTTAAACCGTAGCCGTTATAAAGCGGGTAGCCGATGCCGTTGATGGTTTTTAATGTTTCATACGACAAAGCGCCGCCTCCGGAGATGCAGTAGCGGATATGGTGTCCTAAAAGTTGATGGTGCAGTTTGCGTAATGCAATGTTGCTCGCGCCAATGCCGGCTTCGGCTTTGGAAATCTTGCGGGTGCGATAGGCGATGATTTTTTCCAGTAATGCAGCGCGTTCAGGTCCTTGTAAGGCGGCGGTCCTTTTTAAGGTCGTCGCGATGTTGTCCCAGAACAAAGGCACGGCGTAAACATGGCTGACCCGAAGTTTTTGGCAGGTCATCAAGATTTCTTTGGGGGGCTAATTCATGAAGGAAAACAAGCGTTTTGCCGAAGAAGGTATACCAAAGGAAAACCGCCACAAATCCGAAAATGTGGTGGAACGGGATAAAGGCTAAGATTTTGAGGTTGCCCATCGTCGGGGGATACATGATATCCGAGGTGGTATTGGGCATTTCTAACGCCGCATTGATTTGGGCGCAGAGATTCTCTCCATCGAACACCACTAATTTGGCGTCGCCGGTGGTGCCGCTCGAAGCAAAAATCACTTGGTTTTCCCAGGTGGGTTCATAGCTGTAATTGGGTATTTGCGAATTGAGTTCGCTCAACGTAAAACGAGGAAGGGAATAGCTATGGAAATCATCCGCGATGACGGCTTTCGCTCCGGCTTGCTCTAAGAAATGGTCGCTGGCCTCGCCTGTAGCTCTGGCATCCATAAGAAACGGCACAAAACCGTTCATCAAAATGCCCCAGAAAACCATGGCCCATTCGGGACAATTCTTCAATTTAAGCCCAACAACGGAACCTTTAGGCAAGTCACGTGTCAATGCGGCGATTTGAC
>CALMWE010000313.1 GCA_937873795.1 uncultured Caryophanales bacterium | reverse complement strand
TATTTACACGCTCATTGGGGATTTCTATAATGAATGAGAAGTTGAAAGGGGGATGGCCCGATGTTTCACTCATGGCTTGAAAAGATTAAAGAAGCCGGCTTTGCCATTCTTCCCATTGTCCTTATTGTGCTTGTGCTCCATTTCAGCGGGATCGCATCCTTAACGCCGCTTGGAGGGGAAAACCTCCTGTGGCCTTTTTTATTTTCGGCTGTTTTTATGGTCGTCGGAATCATCATGTTCTCGATGGGTGCCGATTCGGCGATGGTCACGATTGGTGACCACGTCGGCAGCGACCTCACGAAAAAAGGAAATATCCGCGCCATTGTCTTGGTCGCGTTCATCATTGGTTCGTTCATTACCTTAGCGGAACCGGATGTCCAGTTTTTGTCGAGCATGGTGCCCGTCAATACTTGGCTTTTCGCCGGGCTTGTCGCTTTAGGCGTTGGCTTTTTCTTAGCCGCAGGACTCTTGCGGATTCTGTTTAAAAAGAGTCTCGAATTATGGTTTATTCTTGCCTACTGTGTCGTTTTCGCCGTAGCCAGCCTCTATGTTCAAAAGACTGATAACTTGGCTTACATTGCGTTGGCGTTTGACGCCGGTGGCGTGACCACGGGATCGTTGACGGTTCCGTTTATTCTCGCTTTAGGCGCCAGTGTGGCCAATGTCCGCGGTGGTAAAGGAGCTCGTGAAAACTCCTTCGGTCTCATTGCTTTATGCTCAGTTGGCCCCTTGATTACGATCATGTTGCTTGGACTATTTGCGCCGGGTAATACGTCCTACACCGCTCCGGTCCCCAGTGGCCTTTTGGATTCTTTTTGGACGGATTTCAAAGGGGTCACTCTTTCGTTATTGCCGATTTGTTTATTTTTCTTCATCTACAATTTTTTCTTTCTGAAATTGCCCAAGAAACAAGTTTTCAAAATATTGATTGGTATTCTTTATACCTATCTAGGTCTCGTGATTTTCTTAACCTGCATCGATTATGGATTTTTTCCGGTCGCTAAAGTCATCGGTCATTCCATTGGTCAAATCAGTTTGGATAGCAATACCCGGTGGCTGATAATCGTCATAGGTGCGATTTTAGGCGCTGTGAGCGCGATTGCCGAACCGGCTATCTATGTTTTGAACCGGCAAGTCGAAGAAATCAGCGGCGGATTGATTACCAGAAAAAGCATGATGATCGGTTTGGCGGTTGGCATTTCCTTATCAGTTGCCTTGTCCATGGTCCGTTTGGTGTTTGATATCAACATTATCTATTTCCTGGTACCAGGATATCTTTTGGCGATTGCCTTATCCTTTGTGGTTCCCAATATTTACACGGCGGTTGCCTTCGATTCCGGCGGTGTCGCCTCGGGAACGATGACGGCGACCTTTATTTTGCCGTTTGCCATCGGCGTTTGTCAGTCGCTCTACGCGAATGATCCGACGCATTTGGATTCCATCATCGCCCGCAACGCCTTCGGGATGGTGGCCATGGTCGCGATGACCCCTTTAGTGGTCGTCCAACTTCTCGGCTTCGGTGCCCTGACCAAAGAAAGAATGCGCCGCAAAATTGCCCGTACGCGGATTAAAGAAGTCTTTGACGATCAAGTCATTCACTTTTGTTAAAGGAGGATAACCTATGGCACGAAAAAGCAAAGTCGAAAGTGCGTTTACCCCCTTTGAGAAGACAACCCCCCTCAAAAGACTTAAACTATTGGTAACCATTGTTAACCAAAATCAAGCCGATTTTTACCTCGACCTTTTGAAAAAACATGAATGCGGCGTGCAAATGCATGTCCATGGACATGGCACCGCCACTTCGCAAATCAGCGATTTGATGGGCATTGGCGAAACCGACAAAGACATCCTCATCGGGGTTGTCCGAGAAAACCAAGTGGCCCCCATCCTTGAAGAAATCGAAAAACGTTTCAATGTCTCGCGGAAAGCCAAAGGGGTGGCCTTCACCATCACCTTAACCAGCGTTGTCGGTGTCTCAATCTATAAGTTCTTAACCAACTCAACCGACTTGATCGGAGGAAAATAAGATGGA
>CALMWE010000312.1 GCA_937873795.1 uncultured Caryophanales bacterium | reverse complement strand
GAGGACATCGTCGTAGAAGACGGCCAAGTCCGCGGTGTCGTATTGAAAGATAATAGGGTCATTCATGGCGACTATGTCGTCATGGGTGTTGGTCGGACAGGATCCGATTGGCTTAATAAAACTTTAGCCAGTCACGGCGTGGCGTTCACCAACAACCGCGTCGATATCGGGGTCCGCGTGGAAACCAACGACCTCGTTATGGAAGAAATCAATAAACATCTTTACGAAGGAAAATTCGTTTACAATACGCCGATCGGAACACGGGTGAGAACATTTTGTTCCAATCCTTCCGGTCATGTCGTCCTTGAAAACAACAACGGGGTTACTTTATGTAACGGTCACTCCTTCAGCGACCCCGCGATGCAATCGCACAACACCAACTTTGCGCTTTTAGTCTCGCATCATTTTGAGGAGCCTTTCAAAAACCCAAATTCCTATGCCATGGAGATTGCCCGTTTGGCGAATCAACTGAGTAACGGCACCGTCATCGTGCAACGTTATGGCGATATCAAACGCCACCGCCGCTCGACCCCCAAACGGATGAGCGAAGGCTTTGTCAAACCGACACTCAAAGAAGCCGTCCCGGGCGACCTCGGATTGGTCCTCCCGTTTAATACCATGCAATCCATCATCGATATGATCGAAGCCTTAGATTCTGTCACTCCGGGCATTGCCAACGAACATACTCTTTTCTATGGCGTTGAAGCCAAGTTCTACAGCGATCGTCCCGAAACCGATGAAAACTTCGAAACCAAAATTAAACATCTTTATGTCGGCGGAGATGGGGCGGGATTGACCCGCGGTTTGTCTCAAGCCGGTGCCAACGGCGTGTATATTGCACGCGAAATCATCAAAAAGGAGCAAAAATAATATGCGACATTTCGGAGTTACCGCCCGTGGTGTGCGGATGCCTGTCATCAAACAAGGTGACGACTTAGCAACTCTCATTCCTGAACATCTTTTTAAAGCTCTCGACGAAGAAAAAGTATCGGTCCATGACCGCGACGTCATCGGCATTACCGAATCCATCGTGGCCAGGGCCCAAGGCAACTATGCCTCCATCGACGACATCGCTCACGATGTGCGCGCCAAACTCGGTGATGGCACGGTCGGATTGGTCTTCCCGATTCTCAGCCGCAACCGCTTTTTAGCCTTGCTTCAAGGCATCGCCAAAGGCGTGGATCATTTAGTGATTCAGTTATCGTATCCTTCTGATGAAGTTGGAAACGGTTTGGTGGATGTCGACCGGTTGGACGCTGCCAACGTCGATCCCTACAAAGACGTTTTTACCGAAAAAGAATTCCGCGCTTTGTTAGGGCCCGAGCTTCTCCACCCCTTCACCCAATGCGATTACCCGAAACTATACCGTGAGGTTTCCGCGAATATCGAAATCATCTTTGCCAACG
>CALMWE010000311.1 GCA_937873795.1 uncultured Caryophanales bacterium | reverse complement strand
GCCGTTATTGATCGCATCCAATAACTGGAGTTGGAAAATGTTGGGGGCAATTTTATTGGCCATTGTCATTATGGTCATGTGTGTGGATATCCTCTCCGGATATTTACGAAAGAAACTTCTCTAGTGCGGTTATGCCGCACTTTTTTTATGCCGCATAATCACATATTTGTTCATCGGGAATTGAATTAGGAAGGACACGGTCATATTCGCGTTTTTGATGATGAAGTCCGCCCAGTTTTCTCCGATCCACGAAGCAAACGGATCACGGATCAGGGTGGGAATCCATAATTGAAAGAAAAAGACCCCAACGACCATCACTGCGTACATGAGTCCACTGAAAATAACACGGTTGTTGGCGCCGAAGGTCACTTTCCGTTGAAGAAAAAAGTTGAACGTTTGCGAAAGGATAAAGGAACAGGCAAACGCTAAAAATGCGCAGAGCCCGCCATTAGCCAACGAATAATCAAACAAGAACCAATGAAAGGGTTGGTCTTTCAAAGAAACAAACAGAACATAATTGAATAACGCAAACGAACCTAGGTCCACGACGGTGGTCACTAAGCTCATCAAAAGAAACAAAAGGAACTGCCAAAAGGTCTTTTTCGGCGGTCCTTTTTTATTGAGTGCGTTTCCCATGTTTTGCCTCTTTTACCCGACACCACTGGATGACGCCCATGGTAAAAAGAAGACCAAAGGCAAATCCCAATAAGTCAATCACGGCATCGCCTATCAAACCCGCGCGATTAGGTGTAAAAAGCTGGGCGATTTCCGATAAAGCGGCGAGGATGAATCCTGCCAACATCACCCATAAGCCTTGTTTCAAAGGCTTGAGTTTCCAAAACGAATTAAAGACCATCAGCGATAAAAAACCATCGATGGCAAATAAACCAAAATGGCCTATGAGTTTTCGCACCCACACATTCAGTTCAGTCATCATTCCGGTCGAAAGCGTTATGCCAAAAAGGTTTAATACTCGGACAATGATCTCGGAGACGAAATTGCTTTGTTCCGAACTGACCTCGCCATTGGTAAACGAAAGGGCAAGAATCATCATCGTCCAAAGGCCCCATATCAATAGAAATACATAGGTTTTAATTTTGTTTGTCTTCGTCATCATGTTTTCGTAAATCCTTGCCGTTTTTGGCTGCCCCAGTTTCCTTTTTCTTTAAGCGCCGAAAGCGTTGACAGGGCGCGATGCATGCTGATGACTTGGCGATAGCCAAAGTTTTCAAAAAATGCCAGCAACAGCAGAATGATGGTTTCCTTGTCGTTATATTGGTTCACTTCGCGCTCGGCAACGAAAAGCGCAAACAAGGATAAGACAATGCCATAACCAATGGTGACCATCAGGAAAACGATGACCGCAACGATGTCCAATAACCCAAAGATGAGCCCTAATGCGAACGCAGCATAACCGACGATTTCCATAAACGGACCCATCATTTCAAAAATAAAGAAATAGGGAAAACCGAAAAGTCCCGGTTGCTTGTATCGGGGATTGAACAGCATTTGCCGATGGTAATGCAAAATATCAATGAGCCCGCGTTGCCACCGGTTCCGTTGTTTGAAAAGGCTTGTACCATCGCTGGGTAATTCGGTATAGCAGTTGGCGTTATGAACGTACTCCACGCGATACTGTTTTTTAGCTTGTAATGCTTCGTAGGTTAGGCGGACGACGAGTTCCATGTCTTCGCCCACGGTATCTTTCTTTAACTGCCCGCTGACGGTCAAATAACCGCCGGTTTTAAGGATGGCTTGGCGAGAAAATAAGCCAAAAGCGCCAGAGATGATTAATAACGTATGCATTTTTGCCCATCCGACACGGCCGGTGGTAAAGGCTCTTAGGTATTCGAGGGTTTGGAAACGGACAAGTCCTTTCTTGCCGAGGCCCCTGCTTTCGATTTTTCCGCGATCCACAGTGCACCCATTGACCGGAACGATATTTCCTCCCAGGGCAATATGCTCTTTTGAATCATCCAACGTCACGCTCATTAGCTTGAGCAAAGCATCTTCCTCCAGTAATGAGTCGGCGTCGATTCCACACACATAATCATTTTTTGCGGCGTTAATGCCCATATTCAATGCGTCGGCTTTCCCACCGTTTTGTTTATCGATGACGATGAGGTTTGGGATGTCCTTGCAGGTATAGACGCCTCGGAGTTCCTTGGTATTGAGTGAAGCTTTAAACATCGGATGCCGACGGTCCAGGTTAAAATGCTCGATCAAGGTATCGATGGTGCGGTCTTTCGACCCGTCGTTGACTACGATGACTTCATATTTGGGGTATTTCAGATTCAAAAGCGAAGTCACGCTCTCGATGATGCTTTTTTCTTCGTTATACGCCGGAGCGATGATGGAAATACTCGGTAATAGGTCGTGAGCAAATAGAAGGGTTGCTTTTTTGATATTCCATAGTTCGTTCCGCTGTCTTGAACCAATAATGGAGAGTATCAGCAAGAAAAAATAGAGGGTATTCACGGCCAAAAAGTAAATGACGATTTTGGAGTTGATCGAGGAAACAATTCCTTTAAAAAGCTGTTCCGGATCACCCAAATGGTTAAGGTTTAATAACAACGCCAGAACCGGGAAAAACATGAATCCGATGAAGGACCAAACAAGAATCCAAACATTTTTGCCTTTTTCTTTGGGGCTTTTCTCGCGTTTAACCACCGGCTGAGGTTTCGGCATCAATCCGATCAGAGAGAGAATCTCAGGCTTCAGGTAAATCGTAAATTGATCCAAATAATAGGGGTCGGCAGAGGCGTACCTTCGGACAATATTCAAAACAATTTGTTGCACGACCTCATCTTTGTTGCGGTTGATGAAGTCGATGATTTGCTCCACCACATGCATGTCCAATAAATCTTCGATGATGTCCGTGATATAGGCATATGACGGGTCTTTGGTTTTCAAGAGGATGTAATCAAGGTGTTGTGACAAAACACGTGCCAGAACGAGGCGTTGATCGCGCGTCGTCACATTTTCATATCGGTCCAAGACATACAACAAATAGGGCCTTGAGGTCAAAACGATATTGGATAAAGCGATATATCGAACTTCATCCATAGAGGTACCATCGATATGCTCGATAATAAAATCAACCGTCTCTCTGGAAGGCTGAGTGGCTAACGCTTTAATTGCGAATGCTTGGACTCTTTCGTCAGGATGCAATAAGTACTCATCGGTCAAAAGCGTTTCGGGTACCATCGCCGCCAAGGCTTCGAGTGCGGATAAGCGAAGATCATCTTCGACTTCCAAAACGGAATTCAATATATCTTTGGCGTAGCGTTGCAGGTTCTCATCAAAAATGTTTTTCGCCAAATACAAAAGGAGATGCCGAACCGAGGTATCCGTATCGGTGAAATATGGGCGGAGCATCGCTTCAATCGACCCGTAATGATTTTTAAAAAGAGCTTCAACCCAATGGCGATACGCTTCATCGCAGGAACGTAGCGATTTCATGATGACCGAGAAAGAACGTTCGTCCAAATCGAGAATCAAGGCGTTCATCAAATAGAAACGGACGCTGGGATTTTTCTCACGCATTAACTGGCGGCGCAGTGCCTCTTTAGCGGCCGGAGTTTCCAAGGCATGGAGATAAAAGGCGGCTTGTTTCCTTTGTAATCGGCTGCCGCGGCGGATTTTCCGAAATTGGCTTTGACAAAAGGGCGTGACCACGAGATCATCAAGGATCTTGGTGCGGACCGTC
>CALMWE010000310.1 GCA_937873795.1 uncultured Caryophanales bacterium | reverse complement strand
GGATTTTGTCGAATTTTCGCGATAAGAAAGCGAGACCGAGGCCGATGCCAACGCCGATGGCAAGCGAAAGGAAAACCTCGATAAAGGGTTTGGCGACCATCAGCCACGAGAAGGTAAAGCTGGGAGAAAGCAACATTTGCGCGATGGAAAAGCAGAAACCGAAAACGATGATGCCCACGATATCGTCAAGTGCCGCAATCGGTAACACCGTTCGGGTCACCGGACCATAGGCGCGATATTGTCGCATGACCATCAAAGTCGCCGCCGGAGCCGTGGCTGCCGACATACTAGCCAAAATCAATGCAAAAGCAAGATTTTTCGGCGAAAAAGGTGCATAGGTAAAGGAATTCCCGGGCAACGTGCTATTGAAAATATTATCGGGTTTCGGTACAAAAACCATGGCTGTAAATACCAAAAGCACAGCGCCTAAAACTTCCATGACCGTGAGAATCATGATCGAGTTGCCCATTTTCTTGATGGATTTTACCGAGAATTCAGAGCCAATCGAAAAGGCGATGAACGACAAGGCGATTTCGCTGATGATGCTCAACGCTTCATTATCCGCGGACGTGACGATGCCCTCAAACGAACTGCTCGGGTCAAATAAACGGACGATGATGGCAAGCGAGGGACCAAGAAGCAGTCCCAACAATAGGTAACCGGTCACCGACGGCAATTTCAATTTACCAATCAGTTTTCCACCGATGAAACCGATGGCCAATACCAACGCAATTTTGAAAATTAATGACGTAATCGAATCCACTGCTCCGAAATCCCACATACGTACTTCCTACCGTTTCTACAAGAAAAGCGCAAGGGATGTTACGCTTTTAGACTCCTAATTTGTCAGCTGTCCGGAAGGAGAATGACGGGTTTTGAAGGCTCGCCTATTCACTTTTCGGGCTATGGCTCTCGCCACACGACCAATTAGAAGCTTCAATGCTAGAAAAATATAGCAAAGAACTTGGGGACCTTCAATTGAAAGCGGTTAAAACACGACACTTGTCCAGACTTGTCTTAAATGTCGTATTTGACAGTGATCTGATTCGGGGTTTTACTCAGCAGTTGCGCTAGCGGTAACCATGTGGCGAAGAAAGGCACGGCGTACGATAACACCACACCCAACAGATAAACCCAAAGGGGCATGCCGCCCATTCCGAGGTTCATTAATAGACGAGTCAAAAGGATGGACACGACAACGAACGCGGCCACGTTGGTAAAGGTGGCTTGGATGATGTTATCGCTGAGGAACAGCCGCATAATCTTCCCGCGTTTGGCGCCGAGTGAACGGTAAACGCCGATCGGATAGATGTTTTTGATCATCTTGGAACGGGTCGTAAGGTAGAAAAGAAGGATGACGATAACAAACAAGATGCCGAACGTAATGACGAAGGGCCGATTTTGGGCAATCGTGGCTTGAAGGAACTCGGCATTGACATAGGTTCCGTAGCGAATTGCGCGATGACCAAGAGCTTCGAAATAATCCACGGTTTTGGCGACATCATTGGATAGAAAGAGGTCGCTGGGAACCAGCACATCATCCAACGTGTGTTCCGGACTTAAAGGAACCGCCGTGCGGCTGTTCATTTCCATCAATCGGTATTCCACGGTCGGTAAGGTAGCATACCAGGAATCGCGATGTTCAAAATCGGTTTCTACGCTTCCGACAACGGTATAACCATTGAGCGCGTGAGCCCCATTTTCATAGGAATAATCGCTGATGACGATTTCTTTGAAAGCGGTTGGCAAACGTCCGTTGGTGAGCGTCAAACCTTCGAGTTCGGCAAGACTTCCGAGAGGACTGCTTCCCGTAACAACAGGGTTATCCGACAGATAACGGTCAACATCATCTTGGGTGGCTAAAACCCATTCCAGATTGTCTTCGGGATAGTAACCGATGACATTGACTTCATCGCTCGGAGTCATGCGTGAGGCTAGTTCGTAATAAGCGCTGGAAGCCCAGACAGTGGGGACGGT
>CALMWE010000309.1 GCA_937873795.1 uncultured Caryophanales bacterium | reverse complement strand
CATTTCACCGACGCAGGTTCCGAAAACGACGCAGTCATCGGCAAAGTAAGCGTCCACCAACGAACGGACCTTTTTAAGGTCTCTGTTCGCATAAAGTTCTTTTAATTCTTGAAGCATGGCCATAATTCCTCCTCATACTTTTTCCTATAGATAAATGAAAATTCGATCCTTGAAATCGAAATCCCGTCAGGGGTTTCATACGATTGGAACAGGGAAAACACTATATAGAGTAAAAAAAATGATGGTAAAATCAAGGAAACATCCGAAACCCCAGACTTTTCATTCGGTGGAATCTTTCGATGTGTGGCGAAAGGAAAAAACGATGAGCAAATATCAACCTTTATGGGACTATGTCAAAGACCACGATCAAGACGTCTATGACCTGTCCTTTGAGGACATCGCCCATATCCTCGGATTCGAGATCGATCATGCGTTTTTAACCTATAAAAAAGAACTGCTCGGTATGGGTTACGAAGTGGGCAAAATCTCTTTGAAAAATAAGCGGTTGACGATTCACCGTATATCCCACCCATAACGAGAGAAAAGAGAAAGAAGCATAATGTGTACCGGATTCATTAAGAAAGGCAACGATTTGCTCTTTGGGTTCAATCTCGATATTGACCCCACGGTTTGGAATTTCAAACTCTTTAAAACCAACGATTATTTTACGATTGGCATCAAGGTCGGGACGACCCTGTATTTTACTCACGGGGTCAATAAGCAAGGCCATTTTGGAAATCTTCCTTATATGAACGCTCCCGAGATTGGAAAATATCATCGAGGGAAGAATGATTTCAGAATTGATTTGTTGAATGACCGCTATATCAAAAACCTCTATTCCTTTGAAGAGGTAAAAGCCATTCTTCAAACTAAGAACCTCGTCAACGCTCCGAATTGTTCGATGCATTCTCTCATCGGCGATAAAGAGGGCCATATCCTTTTGGTGGAGCCCGGATTCGGCTATCAAGAAGTCGAAGAGAACTTTGCCGTCATAACGAACTTTCCGCTTTTCAAGAATGTTGAGAAAAATAACCCATGGTTTGGGATAGACCGTTATGATAAGGCCACGAAGATATTAAAAGCATCCTCGCCCAGCTTTGGCCCGTTGGATGGCCTTGAATTATTAAAGCAAGTCAAACAAGAAGGACCGTGGGCCACCCGGGTATCCTTTGTGTATTCGAAAAACGAAAACTGCGTTTATTACGTTTTGAATAACGACTTCAGTTCCATTCAAAAACACATTCTTGGAAAATAGAAAATAGATTGTGCAGCAAAGAAAGGATTAAGGAAGCACCATGGAAACTAAAGTCAAAATCGATGATTCTCCTGCTTTCGCGAAGATTGAAGAAAGTGCCATGGCGGTGGTCCTTTGCCGTGGAAAGATTTTGATGACCAAAGAGCTCATCTACGGGAAAGAGAAAATCTCACTTCCCAAAGGTCATATCGAAAAAGGGGAAACCCCGTTAGAGGCCGCCATCCGTGAATGTGAAGAAGAGACCGGTATCCATCTATCCGAAAAAGAATTCCGCAAGGAATTAAAGCCCTTCTCCGTGGACTTCACCGATGACCACGACGGAGCGGTCCGTAAAACCATCTACCCGATGCTTTTTATTTTGAAAGAAGAAAAGAAAGCATTGATTCAAGAAAAAAACGTCCTTTTTGCGGGCTTTGTTCCGGTTGAAGAGTTCTTTCATAGCGCATCTTATGATAATGTTAAAAGCATTGTGAAAGAAGCCATCGAATTTGCTGACTCGATTCACTGATAAAATCACTCTTCTGAAAGGTTCGTATACCCAATGTTCTCTCTCTTGCTAGCGATTATCTATGTCTCCTTTATCAGTCTCGGGCTTCCCGATTCTTTATTAGGCTCCGCTTGGCCGGTGATGCGCCTCGACTTTGGGGCTCCTTTGTCATACGCCGGGATCGTGACGATGATCATTGCCGGAGGAACGATTATTTCGAGTCTTCTCTCCGACCGGTTGAATAAAAAGATAGGCACCGGTTTAGTGACTTCCATCAGCGTGTCTATGACCGCGATTGCCTTGGTTGGCTTTTCATTCTCGAATCAATTCTGGGTCTTATGTTTATTTGCAATCCCGTACGGTCTTGGTGCCGGTGCGGTGGATGCTGCGTTGAATAATTATGTCGCTTTGCATTATTCCTCCCGCCACATGAGTTGGTTGCATTGTTTTTGGGGTGTCGGAGCGTCAATCAGTCCTTACATCATGAGTGGGGCTCTTGCCGTGACCCATCAATGGCAGAACGGCTATCGGTATGTCTCTTTTATCCAAATCGTACTTTCATTATTCCTTTTCTTAAGTCTCCCTGTATGGAAAAAAGAAAATAAAGTCGAAGCTTCCGAGAAACGGCCTCCATTGCCTTTAGGCAAAGTGGTGCGAATCAAAAATGTCATCTATGTTCTCTTTGCTTTCTTCGCTTACTGCGCTTTGGAATCCACCTGTGGTCTTTGGGCTTCGAGTTATTTGGTCGAAAGTAGAAACGTTAATCGAGAAACCGCGGCAATGTTTGGTTCATTATTTTATCTTGGAATTACTCTGGGACGTTTCATCAGCGGCTTTGTCGCAGACCGTTTTGGCGATAAGAAAATGATCCGTATGGGAACGTATGTCGTCATCGTGGGGATTGCCTTAGTCTTAATTCCCGTACCTACGAACGTCCTCGCTTTAGCGGGCTTAGTCATCATTGGTTTAGGATGCGCGCCGATCTATCCGTCGATCATCCATTCCACACCTTCGAATTTCGGAAAAGAAAACTCGCAAGCAATCGTGGGTGTCCAAATGGCCAGTGCGTATTTAGGCTCTACGTTTATTCCGCCGTTATTTGGATTGATCGCCAACAACATCAATATCGGATGGTATCCGGTATTCTTAGGACTCTTCGCTTTGCTCCTGTGGGGCATGACGGAACTTCTCAATCGGAAGTTAGCCATCCGATAAAATATACTTTTTCCGCCTAGTTATTGTCATTGTTTTGTTTTATAAAAATATTTTGTTGCATAAAAATGAAATCATCGGTTGAACTATAATAGAAAACCTTCCGTTGAGTGGCCTATTCTGTTAAACAACTTACGTTCATTCGTTTTTAAAATGGTAAAATGAAAACAACAAGAAGCAACATAAACGATCATGGAGGAAAGATAAATGATCTATCCGTATCGGAAGGTTAAAGTATCCTGCAACGATTGTCCTGAACGATTTTATCGCGTTTTTAATGTCCGCGAGGATCTCAATCTTCAAGAGGTTGGGGCCTTAATCATCGCTTATTTTCAAGGAGTCTTTGAGCATATGTGGGTTTGGAGAAGCAAAAAGTACACCTACGAAGATAAGACCTGGTTGGAGGATTTCCCAAGAAAAGGCAATTTGGATTATGCGCTCTACCAATTAGGAAACTGCGAGCTTAACGCCGCATCCGAAATTACCTTTGAATATGATACCGGCGATGGCTGGGAATTCACAGTAAAGGTTGATCCAGAAATCGAGGGACACGATTTCAAAACCGCCTATCCCCGCAAAAGTTCAGTTCCTTGGGGAATCCTTTTGGAAGGAAAAGGGGAGTGCATCTGGGAGGATAACCGTTCGCTCTTTAATATCTTTCTCGAAAAAGGAAAACTTTCCAAAACCTATGGGGTCCCTTGGATAGGAAACCCCAAAACGTTCGATGATCCTTTGGATATACAGGCTTTGGATAAATCCGCTAACGCTGAAGCTAAAGCCGTCATGAAAAAGTTCAAAAAGGCAAACGTATAGTCTTTTTCGGGTAGAAAGATTCTTAGAAAAGGACTGACCCGGGTGTGATGGTTTGTTTTCTGACGAAATCATGCTTTCTTAACGTGATTGACGAGATTTCAAGTGCAAAAATAACGCTGGAAGTTCACAGAATGCTTTTTCCTACCTTTTCATTTGTTCAAAACAGAACGTTGCAAAATACAAACATAACCCTATTGCAATCTATTTCAAGTGTGCTATGATTCAAAGTAATGAGGAAATACGATGACTGAATATGATTTTACAAACTACCCCTTAAGTGGCCGTTCCTATGGTGGATCAGAAAAAAAGCTAGGGATATTGATCGATGGCTTCCCTTATATGCTCAAATTCCAAAAGGCGTCCGCTTTTAGTTTGCGTTTCAACCATATTTCCGAATATCTAGGATCCCGAATCTACCAAATGCTGGGAATCCCTTGCCAAGTCACTTATTTAGGTCAATACAATCATGAAGCGGTCGTGGCATGCAAGGACTTTGTCGTCGATGGGACTCAATTCGTGCCCTTTAACGATGTTGGTGAATCGTCGCTCGAAACCGATAAGGAAAAATACCAATATTCCTATCAAGACATCATGTCTTTGCTTCTTGCCAACAAAAAAATTACCAATGTGGAAGAAACCATTTCTTCTTTTTTCGACATCTTCATCGTGGATGCGCTTTTAGGAAACTTTGACCGCCATGGAGCAAACTGGGGTTTTTTGAAAAACAACAACCGATATTCGCTGGCTCCTGTATTTGATAACGGATCGTGCCTGTTTCCGGAAATGGCGGACGAAAACAAAATGAGGATGGTCATGGACTCTAGCGAAGAGATGGAGAAAAGGGTGTATCAATTTCCGACGTCGCAGATTAAGCTCAACGGGAAAAAAAGTTCCTATTTTGATGTTATTTCTTCCTTAGCGTTTGAAGAAATGAATCAAGCACTCTTAAGAATATATCCTCGCATTGACCTTTCTCAAATCAATAAACTCATTGACGAGATCCGAAGCCTATCCGAGGTTCATAAATGTTTCTATCGGACGATGATCGGGTGCCGATATGAAAAAATTCTGCACTATTCGTATGACAAATTAAAGGCAGTGAAAAAATGAAAACAATCGTTTCAAGCGGCATGATTTGCGTTCAATCCAAACTGGGTATTACTTATTCCATCTGTAAGATTTCCTTTCATTTAAGCGAAGACGAAACCTTTCAATATATCTTTGAACCGAATTACTGGGTCATGGACTTATTAACACCGGATGTTTTTCAGGGCATCCCGGGTTTAAATTTGGATTTGAGAGCCAAACAGTATGTACGGGAAAACCGCATTCCCACGTTTATTAGCGAACGGGTTCCTTCGACCAACAGAGAAGATTTTTATACTCTTTTGCAAGAGGTTGGCATGACCTATATGGACCCCGTCGAATACTTAATAAGAACGAAGAAACAGTATTCGGGAGACGGTCTATTTTTGAAACCGTTATTGCCGCTTACGGAAGTGAACTTTGAGCATGATGCTCGCTTTGAAACGACCGCTCGATTCATCAAAACGATCCTTCAGTCGTTAGCGGATGGGCGCCCGGTAAAGATCAATAATGTTCTCATTCAGGATGCCCATCGGAAAACGGTACACGATGTGTTGGCATTTATCTACGCCCGAAGCCTTGAAGCTCAAAAAGCCAAACAACATGAAGGAATTGCCAAAGCCAGAAGCGAAGGACGTTATAAAGGGCGAAAGCCGATTCGTGTGGAAAGCGTCGCCTTTTTAGAAATGTTGGAAAAAGTCGAACGCAAAGAAATTTTACCCCATGATGCGGCTCATGCCTTAGGAATCAGTATCGATAAATACTATCGGCTAAAAAAGCAGTTGCAAAAATAAAAGAATAGTCTAGTGCAACTGGGTGATTGAGTATGGAAACTCGAAGCAAGACCCATAAAAGACTCAAAAATATTCAAGTCGGTGCGGGGGATTCAAAGGCTGACCCATGTTGTGTACGATTATTCGCTCATAAATTTGTTTGTTTGCTTGTAATATCACTATCGATGGGTGTCCTGTCACTTTGCTCTGCTCCTGTGGGGCATGACCGAACTTCTCAATCGTCAATTGGCACGGCCATCCAAGACTTTCGAAATGAATCATCGTTGAAGGTGTCATCCTTTTTTCATAAGGGGCAAACCCCTTTTTCGGAGTCTGCCATTTTTTGACTGTTTTCAGCGCGATTTGCTGTATGGTAAAATTAATTTATAAATGTTGATTGTGGCAATGTAAGTGCATGCGTTACGCCCCGGTTTGTGAGCGCCGCATTTTCTTGTTTCCTACCGATAAACTCAAAAAGGAGGTTCTCCATCATGAGACTTGTTTCCCCACATATCCGTTATAAGGAAGAAATCGTGAAATACCGCGAAGAATTTACTGCTAGCGGCGAGCAAATGCATGGAGGAGTGGGGTTACACCAATCCGAATCCATCGAACATTGGCTTCGTATGGTCAAAGACCATCTTCGTGAATCTACGGTTCATCCGGGCCGTGTGCCTAATTCCGTCTTTTTAGCCTTGGATGAGCATGACCACCTTGTGGGGATGATCAATATCCGCCACCGGTTGAATGAGTATTATGAGAAATACGGAGGGCATATTGGTTATGGCGTCCGTCCCAGTGAACGCAAAAAAGGTTTTGCCACACAAATGCTTGCCTTGGCACTCAAGGAAGCGGTCAATCTCGGGTTAGATAAAGTCTTAATTACCTGTTCAACCACGAATATCGGTTCCGCTAAAACGATTCTCAACAACGGCGGCATCTTTGAAAATGAAGTCTTTGATCCGCATGATCGGACGATGACACAACGTTATTGGATTACGTTGAAATAGGACCCTTATCAATTTATGTCTTTAGGTTGTTTTTCGATAAAAAAGAATCGATCACAAGAAAAAATCGCCATCAAGGCGATATTTTTTTACTGTTTTCTTTTTTGAAGTCATTCGCGGCGAGATACGACCCGACCGCCATCAAGAGGAGAGCGACATAGAACTGAGGCTTTGGCCATTCGAGGAAGATGACCAGGGATAATAGGGCGGCCACAAACGGGGCGATAGCGTAGAAGGCACTGGTTTTCGCCGCGCCTAGCCCGCGCTGCGCACTCACGTAGAAGAAGATGCTGAGCCCATAGGCCACAAAGCCTAATGCGAGTGTTCCAAGGATGGCCCAGACATTCCAAGAGGCTTGTCCAAGAATCAAGGCAATGATCAATGAACCGGTTCCGGAGAAGAGACCTTTAATGACAACCACCATCAATGGATCATGAAAAGATAATTTACGGGTGAGGTTATTTTCTAGACCCCAGCAAAGGGTGGCCAGAAGCACAAGGAAGGAACCCGGAGAAAAAGTAAACGCCGAAAGATCTTCCACGGTTAAAACCACACTGGCAATGGTCACGAAGACAATGGCCCACCGAAGACGAGTAGGTATGACTTCCTTAAAAAGGAATGCGGCGAACAAAGCGGTGGCGACGATTTCAAAGTTGTTGAGTAAGGCGACGTTTTCGGGAATGCTTGTTTTTAAACCAATCATCAGAAAGATCGGAGCGAGGATATCAAGGACAACCATGCCGATGATCGAGGGGAGTTCGGCTTTGGTGAATTTCTTGGTTTCGACTTTAGTTACTCTCTTACGGATAAATCCAACGATGGCCATGCCAAAACCCGCCCCTAAATAAAGAAGTCCGGCGATAAACGTCGGTTCGAGGGTGGATAAGAGGACTTTGGAGATAGGCGTGCTCAGAGCGTACAATAGAGCCGCCAGAATGGCGTAGAGAATATATTTCTTCAATGGAGTGGACCTATTTTCTTTCGACGCAATTATAGCACAAGGTTTTGAAATTTCCTTTTCGATGAGAAAGATCCTTTTGGAAAGCGTATCAAGCACAAAAAAACGGATGGGGTTTCCATCCGTTTTCATTTCGCCGTGATTTATTTGAAGAAGGTTTGACGGGCTTGGTCTTTGACTTCTTTGCTGGCGGAGAAGGGGATACGGGTCGAATAGCCTTGTTTGGCAGCGACGATCATTTTGGTCGGCCAGGCAAAGATATCTTGGTTCCACTTTAAGACGGTGTCGTTATAAACTTCACGGGCAGCGGTGATTTCACGTTGCAGGTAGGAGTTTTGTTGCATCGCATCCGCTAAGGTACGTTGAGCTTTCAAATCCGGATAGGCTTCGAAGGCCACGCGGACGTTGGTCATCGCGGCATCCAATTGGCCGGCGACTTCGTTCCGGTTGGTATCGTTGGCGTTGGCGCCACCGCGGAATTGCGCGACGGACTTCATGACGTCTTTATCCAAATCAATGGATTTCTCGACAATACCGACGACGTTTTGCAAAATTTGCACGCGTTGTTCGAGGTAGTTATCGATTTGCGAGGCGTTATGTTGAATGCGTTGTTGAAGTTGAGCAAAATACTTTTTGGCTTGAATCTTCATCAATAAGAAAATAAGACCCGGAATAATACCTAAGACCCAAAGAATGATTTCAAAAATCAAAGAGCCCACGCCGACTTTGACGGGGATTTGTTTTTCGATGACATTCACATCGCGTCCTTTTTGGTTGACTGGACCAGTCATTTCATCTAATTCGTTTGCCATGGTTTTTCCTCCAATGTTCATTATATAGGAGTTTAATGAACGTGATTTATTTTTTTAAGACATACGCGACGAAGGCGCCTAAGGCGACAGCGTCTTGCGGATTCGCGATGCCATTACTCCTCAAATTCTCGACGACGGCTTTGACTTTATCGGCGTAGGTCGG
>CALMWE010000308.1 GCA_937873795.1 uncultured Caryophanales bacterium | reverse complement strand
CCCACGGGTTATAGGAACCGTTGGCATACAATTCTGCGACTTCATCGGCTTTAAGACCGAAGATCACGGAGTTTTCCGGTCCGACGCGTTCGGCGATTTCGATGTTGGCGCCGTCGAGAGTACCCAAGGTAATCGCACCGTTCATCATGAACTTCATGTTGCTGGTGCCGCTGGCTTCTTTGCCGGCAGTCGAGATTTGTTCGGAAATGTCGGCGGCGGGAATGATGAGTTCGGCTAAGGACACGCCGTAGTTTTCGATGAACACCACTTTCATGAACTTGCTGATTTCGGGATCGTTATTAACGCGGTCGGCCACTGAGGTGATAAGCTCGATGATCTTTTTGGCGTACACATAACTCGGGGCGGCTTTGGCTCCGAAAATGAAGGTATGGTGATAGATGCGGAACGAAGAATCGTCCTTCATGCGGTTGTACAAATACATGACATGGAAAATATTCATCAATTGGCGTTTATACGCATGCAGCCGCTTGATTTGGACGTCGATGATCGAATTGAGGTCGATGTCGATGCCGTTATGGTCTTTGATGTATTTGGCCAGTTTGACTTTGTTCTCCATCTTGATTTTCAAAAAATCCTTTTGGAGCTTTTTATCATCGGCCAAAGGAGCCAGCTTAACCAAATCATCGGGGTTCATGATCCATGAATCACCGATTTTGGAAGTGACCAGATTCGCCATCGCGGGGTTGGCGTAAAGGAACCACCGCCGGTGGGTAATGCCGTTGGTCTTGTTGTTGAACTTCTCGGGGAAGAGTTCATAGAAATCTTTGAACGTGGATTCGGTCAAAATCTTGGTATGCAAGGCGGCCACGCCGTTGACGCTGAAGCACGCATAAATGGCCAAATTGGTCATATGGATCATGCCGTCTTTGATGATCGACATGTTGCGGCGTTTGTCTTCGCTGAGGTGACGTTCGTTGAAATAGATTTGTGCCCGACGGTTGATTTCTTCGATGATCATGTAGCATCGCGGAATCAATTGTTGGACATATTGGACCGGCCATTTTTCAAGGGCTTCGGCCATGATGGTGTGGTTGGTATAGGCCATCGAATGGGTGACTTGATACCACGCATCATCCCATGAGAAACCATATTCGTCCAT
>CALMWE010000307.1 GCA_937873795.1 uncultured Caryophanales bacterium | reverse complement strand
GCCGCCCATGCCGGTATGATTGATGCGTTTGATCATGATGTATGTCCTCTTGTTAAGACTTTGTCTTATATCCTTAATATACCGAGGATTGCCATTTTATCAAAACGATATGCTTGGACACAAAAAAATAGCCGGTTTTTGCCGGCTATTTCTGGGGGTCGTTATTTGCTGGCGTTTTCAATCAAGAGTTTGTTCATCGAATTGGCAAACTCGACCGGGTTTTCCAGCGGGAAACCTTCGATCAGAAGCGCTTGTGAATAGATCAAGTTGGCATATTCGCCTAAGTTGGCGGAGTTCGTGTCATAGGCTTTTTCAATCGCTTGAAACAGCGCATGGTTCGGGTTGAGTTCGAGGATGCGGTCCGCTTTTGCTTTTTCTTCGGCTTGGGTATTGGCAATCGCTTTTTCCATACCGAAGGAGACGTTGCCTTCACCGCTGACAAGGCACACCGCCGAATCGCTGAGACGTTTGGACAATACAACATCGCTGACTTTGCCGGTCAAGAGTTCTTTGATCTTATCAAGGAATGGTTTCTTCTCGTCTTTGAGGAGGTTGTATTTTTCTTCCTCTTCTTTGGACAAGATTTCCAAGTCGCCTTGGTTGATGTTTTTGAAGAGTTTGCTGTCATAATCGCCCATCATCGAAAGCATGAATTCATCGATATCTTCGGTGAGCACCAAGACATCAAATCCGGCTTTTTTGAGTTTATCCATTTGGGGCATGGCTTTGACCGCATCTTTGGATTTGGCACTGGCATAATAGATGACTTTTTGGTCTTTGGCCATCGCTTCGACGTATTGTTTGAGCGTGATCGGCTTTTCTTGGTTGACGCTGGTGAATAAGATCAAATCTTTGAGCGTGTCTTTGCGGCTGCCGAAGGATTCGTAAATGCCATACTTCAGGTTAACGCCATAGAGTTTGAAGAATTCGGCGTATTTGTCGGCATCGCCATTCTTCATCTTTTCAAGTTCGCCGACCATCTTCTTTTCTAACGAATCGGCAATCTTCTTGAGTTGTTTGTCTTGCTGCAGCATTTCGCGGGAAATGTTGAGCGAGAGATCATCGGAGTCCACAAGGCCTTTCATAAAACGGAGATAGGTCGGGACCAAGTCTTTGCAAGCGTCCATGATGAACACGCCTTTGGCATAGAGCTTTAACCCGCGTTCATAACTTTCGCTGTAAAGGTTGTAAGGCGCATGTGAAGGAATGAATAACAACGCGTTGTAAGTGACGAGACCTTCGACAGAGACATACGCGCTCCGCATCGGGTCATCGTAATCGTTGAATTTGCTCTTGTAGAACTCTTTGAGTTCTTCTTCGGAAACTTCCTTCTTGCCTTTGCGCCACAGCGGAATCATCGAGTTGAGGGTTTTGATGACTTTCTTTTCATCGAATTCGTTTTCGATTTCCTTGCCATCTTTATCGAGTTTCGGTGTGCTTTCGGTGACTTCCATCTTGATCGGATAACGGATGTAATCGGAATACTTTTTGACCAGCTCTTCGAGAGTGTATTCGCTCAGGAATTCATCGTATTTGTCTTCGTCTTTGTTATCTCTTAAAAACAACGTGATCGAGGTCCCAACACCGTCTTTTTGAATTTCATTGAGGGTGTAGGATTCGGTACCGTCGCTGGCAAAACTATACGCTTTGTCGGAGAACGGTGATTTGGTTTCCACCAAGACTTTTTTGGCCACCATGAAGGCGGAATAGAAGCCGACACCGAATTGTCCGATGATATTCGCGTCTTTCTTGAGGTTTTCATCACTGATTTTGTCGAGGAAGTCGCGGGATCCGCTGGAGGCAATCGTGCCTAAGTGGTCAACCAATTCGTCATGCGTCATCCCGATACCGTTATCGGTAATGGTTAATGTGCGTTTCTTTTTGTCGACATAGAGATGAATTTCGTAATCGCTGCGCTTTTCGAGTTTCTCGTCGGTCAGCGATAACAAATGGTATTTATCGATGGCGTCCGAGGCATTCGAAATCAGTTCCCGTAAAAAGATTTCACGGTTCGTGTAGATGGAATTGACCATCAGGTCCAATAAGCGTTTGGACTCGGTTTTAAACTTTTTGGTTTCTGCCATAAATGAAGTGCTCCTTTTTGTATTTTCACGACTATTGTAGCATGAAAATTGGCACTGTCAATATAAGAGTGCTAAAACATCGCAGTCCTGGTTTTATGCTTTAGTTATTTCTGTTTTTTCCTTTTTAAGGAATTCATCACGACGTCTTTGGCTAAGCCCACAAGCGATTTTCGTAAAAGAACGCGTTGATCTTTATCATAACTCCGGTATTTGGCGAAGATTTCGCGCATATTTTCTTTCCAATGCTCAGAAAAATCGGCAATCGTGACGGACCCTCCGGAGCGAAGAATGTCGAAAAGGTTTTCAATAATTAGTTCACGTTTATCCTCTTCGATATTGCTAAGCCAATCATAGATGGTTTTATTCATCCGCACGGCGTCCATGTGCAAATAGGGAAGGTAATGGAGTTCCCATGTTTTTTCATCAAAAATCCAATTGTACATATCGTGTTGAAGGAGCCATTCCCCGTCGCTTTTGACGACGCGATACTCACCTTCGTCTTGTAAGAGCATCCCGATGACCGAATATTCGGGAACGATTTTGGTGACTTTCGAGCGAACCGCTCTAAACTGTTCGGATTCATAGAGCGTCTTCTTAAATCCCGGACCGTCCATGTTATAAATCGCCGGTACGCGCTTTTCATATTTGGGTTCGACTTTCATCCCGGCGTAGACCGCAAGGTTGCCGCCTTTGGAGTGTCCGCCGACAATAATTTTGCACCAGAAGTATTTTTTGACTATTCGTCGCAAATATTCTTTGGCTTGAGCTTGAGCGGGAATTTCATCCATGAATGCCAGGTTTAAGTCTTCTTGCCATCCCACCATTGTTCCATCGGTGCCGCGAAAAGCCACGTAAATCGTGCGCCAATCGATAAAGAAGGTCACGGCGGCGAACTGTTTGACTTCCTTAATGTTGGTTTCTTCGTTATAGCGATAAAGTCGCACTTTGGCATAACG
>CALMWE010000306.1 GCA_937873795.1 uncultured Caryophanales bacterium | reverse complement strand
AAAGAGAACTTAGGTTATGCCGGCCGTCCAGATTCACCCGCCCGTTGGAATCTCCGCTTCATACCGCTCACCCTTGCCGGGGAGCGGTGGTACTTACAATATTCCCCGTATGTCTATTACGATGAACACTGCATCGTCTTTGATGACCGCCATATCCCGATGGCCATCAACAAAGGCATTTTCGAAAAGCTGTTTGCATTCATCGATTTGTTCCCGCATTACTTTGTCGGGTCCAACTCTGACTTACCGATTGTCGGCGGATCCATCCTCAACCACGAACACTTCCAAGGCGGACGTCATCCGATGCCGCTGATGAGTGCAAAACCGTTATTCCGCATTCCCCATACCAAGTTTGATTTTGTCGAAATCACCGTGCTGGATTGGTATAACTCTTGCTTCTTGCTCAAAGGCCTTGATAAAGCCAAAATCGTCGAAGCCGCGGCCTATATCACCGAGAAGTGGCGGAAGTACGACGACAAAGAAGCCGGCATCATCGCCAACGACGGTGCGCAACATTCGACCATCACGCCCATTGCCCGTAAAGAAGGCGACTTCTATTACCTGTACATCATGTTACGGAATAACCGCTGCGACGAAACCTATCCCGAAGGCATTTTCCATGCCCACCCCGAATTCCATAACGTCAAGCATGAGGGCATCGGTCTTATCGAAGCGATGGGCTTATTCATCCTACCCGCCCGTTTGGAACGGCAAATCGGTGAAATCATCGAAATCGTAAGAGAACATCTCGATCCCGAAAAGGTGTATCTCGACCATCCCGATCTTTTGGTGCACCGAAAACTCATCGCCAAACTGATTGCCACCCAACCCAAAGACCCGCGTGCGGCCATCATCGACGAAATCAACTTCGCCTGCAAATCGATCCTGGAAAATACCGGTGTGTTCAAACGTACGCCCGAAGGCATGGTCCATTGGACCCGTTTCATCAAATCCCTCAACCTGTAGGAGTTCACCATGAATAAACAATCTCGCATTCAAGCCCTTGACGAACGTTTTTTCCTTGTGTTTCATCGTAAACCGGAACTTCATTTATCTTCCCCCGGAAGACTTGAACTCTTAGGCAATCATACTGATCATAACCATGGCTTAGTCCTGGTCAGTGCGGTGGACCTCGATATTTTAGCGTCCGCCAGTAAGAATTCCGACAACCATGTCCGTGTCCATAGCGTCGGTTTTGCCGATATGGACGTTGATTTAGCGCATTTGGAAGTCCAAAAAGATGAACTTGGGCAAAGCGCCTCAATCCTTCGCGGTGTAGCCTCCTTCTTTCATCAAAAAGGTTACGCCATCGGTGGTATGGATATGGTCATGGACAGTGCCATCTTCCCCGGAGCGGGCGTTTCCTCTTCGGCGGCCTTTGAACTGCTCATCTGCCAAGCGTTTAATACCTTCTATAATCAAGGCAAAATCGATCCGGTGGAAATGGCTAAAATCGCCCAAAAAACCGAAACCGATTACTTTGGTAAACCCTGTGGACTACTCGACCAAATGGGCGTGGCCTTAGGCGGCGTCAATTACATTGATTTCCTTTCCACGAGCGAACCCATCTATAAGCATGTCAACTTTGATTTACAAGGCTACACCGTGATTTTGACCAACACGGGAGGTTCGCATGCCAATCTCACCCCGTTATACAAAGCCATCAAAGACGATATGAAAAAAATAGCCCAAGCCTTTGGACAAGACTATCTACGCGATGTTCCCGAACACCTCGTCATCGAACATAAAGCCGGACTGATCGAAAAATATGGTGAAGGCGCCTATCGTCGGGCCATTCACTTTTATAACGAGAATAAACGCGTGATCACAGCGTTTCTGGCCTTACAAAAGAAAGACGCCAAAAAGTTTGTCGAAATGGTACAAGCCAGCGGCACGTCTTCCCGCCTTTATTTAAAGAACACGTCCGCGGGTAATCCCAAAACCGAAGCGCTCTCGCAAGGATTAGCGCTCAGCGCCAAACTCATCAAAGACGGCGCCATCCGCGTTCATGGCGGTGGTTTTGCCGGAACGATGCTGGCGTTCGTAAAAAATGAAGAAGCCGAGAGTTATCTTCAAGCCATGAAGACCAAATTCGGCCCCGCATCGTCACTGATTGTCACACCGCGTGATACCGGCGTCATTGCTTTCTAACCAAGCGGCCTTCGGGCCGTTTTCTTTTGCCCTTTTTTTGTAATCGCTTCCAGAAAAACGACTTTAAAAGAACATAGTTCTTTTATTTTTTTGTGGTTTCGGCAAAAACCGTGATAACGCTTCCAAAGAACGCTTACAAAAATACATCGCGAAACAAGTGTGCTAAGGTAGTGGTGCGTGGGAGTATTACCCATCGCAGGAGGTTCTCTTATGGAAAAGAAATTCCACTTGTTCCATGGTGAAGATAACCATTCCAGTTCTAACGAAGTTGTTAACAGTGTCGATGAAGCCGTCGCGTCTGCACGTGACGTTTGCTTAACGAATTCTAATATAGCCGTCAAACAAGCCTTCTTCATGACGTCGGGCTTCAGCCCTGTCTACTTCGCGTTCTCGTTGCAACGTTAGTTCACGACCGGAAATTATCTTCACCAAAAAAGGCGGGTCGCCCCGTCTTTTCTTTTACTTTTTTTCAAGCTTCTTCTTGATCGCATCCAGCGTTTCTTTGGAAAGCACGTGTTCAATCTTGCATCCGTCGATCTCGGCGATTTCGGGAGAGACCCCCAACGAGATGATAAAATCCTTGAGCAGGGTATGCCGTCCATAGACTTCTTGAGCAACTTTTAAACCTTTCGCTGTCAATTCCGGGGTATGGTATTTGCCTTCTTCGAGATACCCGAGTTCCTGAAGTTCCTTGATGGTCTTCGATACGGCGGCTTTAGACACACCTAAAAACGAGGCAATATCCACCGATTTGAGCGTTTCTTTCCGTTTCGATAGGATCAAAACCGCTTCCAGATAATCTTCATAAGCCCGAGTGATCGTTGACACAGTGCTTCCTCATCCGATATGCCCATTGTAAACCCCGCCCCCTGTGCTTTCAAGAAATAACAGGTAACCCCTCTTTTACAATATCGCTTGACTTAGAAAGTGGGGGTGACGATAATGTTAACGAGGGTTAACTTATTGCAGCCCTTAGGGAAACCAGACCATGAAAAAAACCAACCCAAAACTTCGTTTATCCTTCGGCCAAGAAGGACACCTCTCCGACCTTGTGATCGGGCAAAAAGGGAAAATCTTGGCGCTTCATAATGACTCCTCCGCCCTCCGTAGACGCCTTCTCGATATGGGACTGACCACCGGGGTCGTCGTCGAAATCAAAAAAATCGCCCCTTTAGGCGATCCGATTGATATTGTTTTACGCGGCTACGAACTGTGCATCCGCAAAGCGGAAATGGCCAACATCGACATCCAGGTGGTGGGCTAAATGCGCATCGCTTTAGTTGGTAACCAAAATAGTGGCAAGACCACGCTTTTTAACCTCCTCACCGGAAGTAATCAAAAAGTCGGCAACTGGCCCGGCGTGACCATCGAACGCAAAATCGGCACCCTCAAAGGTACCGACATCGAAGTCGTGGACTTACCCGGCGTCTATTCGCTTTCTCCTTATACCGCGGAAGAAGAAGTTTCGCGTCATTTCGTGTTTGAAGAAAAGCCTGATCTCATCGTCAATATCATCGACGCCACCAGTTTGGAAAGATCCTTATACCTCACCACCCAACTTTTGGAACTCGATGTCAACGTCGTCATCGCCCTCAACATGACCGATATGCTCCTCAAAAAGGGACTCACCGTGGATGTCAACAAGCTTTCCGAACGTCTCCATACCACGGTCGTGGAAATCTCCGCGCTCAAACGCACGGGCATTGAACAACTGATTAAAACACTGGTAAAAGGTCCCGTGCTTGAAAATCCGCATCAAACCATCTTTTCCAAAGAAGTGGAACAAGAGATTGCTCTTCTTCAAGAACATATCGATACCCCGCATGAACGCTTTGTCGCGGTCAAACTCCTTGAAAACGACCCGATGTTCATGGGACTTAAACCCATCGAAGCCAAAGACGCGATTCAACGCCTGGAAAAACACTTTGGTTTGGATATGGAACAAACATTAGCCAGCCAACGTTACGACTTCATCAGCGAGGTTAAGAAAGCTGCGGTGGTGGCCAAACCCGTCGCCCAATCCATCACTGACCGCCTTTATAAAATCTTTCT
>CALMWE010000305.1 GCA_937873795.1 uncultured Caryophanales bacterium | reverse complement strand
AGATGATGGCGACTCTTGACGACCGCTAAACTCAACAAAAAAGCAAATGAAAAGGGTTCTGTAAAATCTAAGGTGGAGCAAAAAAAGTTATTCCACTATTAATTTTACAGTTTTGGTTGGTTCGTGAAATAAAAAGGCCGCCTTTATAATTGAATTGTTAAGCATTCAAGTTCTAAAGGAGGCACTATGGATTTTAACATATTTTTGCTACGCTTCGGGCTCGACCCCGCCAATTTTACTAATGCCGTTCTTGAACCGATAAAGACCGAATTTGGCTTCATCTATGAGGTTGAACAACGCACAGACACTAGGGAATGCCCCGCGTGCAAATCCCACAATGCTTTCATCCATAATTACTTTTTCATCCAAATCAATTGTTCTGAAAACAATCACCAGCAAGATATCCTAAGGATCCGTAAAGTCCGATTTAAATGCAACGATTGTCAGGCGACTTTTACCCCTAAGCTAGTTGGCATCGATCGATATTCGCACATCTCGGACATGCAAAAGCATTTAATTTTAAGCGACTTCTTAGGCAAGCTCACTTTCACCCAAATTGCCCAAAAGTATCACCTTTCAAAGATGCGCATCATCCAATTGTTCGACGAGAACATTAAGATTGTGCCCCGCTTGGCCATGCCGCGCGCGCTGTGCATCGATGAGATCAAGTTCAGCGAAGACCTTGATCAAAACTACGTCTGTGTGCTGACTAATTTCGATACGGGGGAGATCGTCGATATCCTTCGAAATCGCCAAATGGCCTACCTAAGAGAGTATTTCGCCTCCATTTCGCCGCGTGAGAGAGAAGTTACCAAGGTGGTTATCTCCGATATGTATGAAGCCTATGACACCGTCTCTCGTCAGTATTTCCCGAAAGCGATCCATGTCATCGATTTGTTTCATGTGATTACCCAATTGACTAACGCGGTGAATCGTCTGCGAACCAGAGCCATGAATAATGTCGCTGCGAAGGGATCGAATATCTACAACTTCATGAAATCGCACTGGAAGCTTTTCCTCTGCCGCCACTCCAAAATTCCCGACAAGTTCTATACCTGCAGACGGACGGGTGAAATCGTTCATTACGATGACATGGTCTTCAAATGCGTCAAAATCACCGAAACCCTTTGGTCTGGCTACAACATTCTCCAAGAACTTTTCAAATATGGGTCTTATGCGAACTTCGAAGACGCGACAAACTTCATGATTCGCATCTCGAAACGACTTTTGGACACGCGGGATGAAATCCTCGCCTCCGTCGGCCAAACCTATCACAAATGGCGATTCGAAATCGCCAATGGCCTCGCTCGATCCCAGGGCCATCGGCCTTATTCCAACTCCATCGCCGAAGTGGTCAACAATCACCTGAAAACCATCATCAAATCCGCTTATGGCTACCACAATTTTGAGAGGTTCCGCAAACGTGCCTTGCTCATATCGTCAAACAATAAACCCAATAGAAAAGAGCCGTGATATTGACCATCCCGGCTCTCCACTTTTGATTTTACAGTTTTGGTGGTGTGGTTAACTCACTCCACCTTTTTCCACCTTAGATTTTACAGAGTCTAATCCGGAAGGAAGGCGACGATGATTGAAGCGACGATGATGAGGAAGAGTAAGACGCCACAGATGATCAACCACGTTTTGGAAAAGATGATTTTGCCTTTGACAGGCGTTTCTTCTTCTTGGGGAATCTCGTCGAGTTCTTGGACTTCTTCTTTTGGTTTTTCTTGGTTATTCAACTTTGTTGCTCCTTGCTTTATCGACATAACGATAATAGGTCATGAACACCGTTGTCAACAACATCGTATCAATCGGGAACGAGAAGATGAGAATGAT
Source organism: uncultured Caryophanales bacterium (assembly GCA_937873795.1). Taxonomy (GTDB): domain Bacteria; phylum Bacillota_I; class Bacilli_A; order RFN20; family CAG-826; genus CALMWE01. Next base: position 758 of record CALMWE010000305.1, on the reverse strand, counting down.
CGATTGCACGAAGAAGATGGTCATGAAGTCCATTTGGAAGAAGATGGATTTCCAGAACGATCCCCAGACGATGTTCACGAGAATGTGTAACAGCAGCACCATAAAGGCGATTTCATGCGGGGACGGACAGCTCGGGTAATCGAGCACTTTCTTTTGGAATCTCCGGTTCAAATAATAAATGAACCAGGTGAAGAAACCGAAGACCACCGCGGAGATGATGGGAATCAGTATCTTCCACAAAAGGTCAATCGGGTAGGTGTGGCCGCTGACGGTCACGGAATCGTTCATTAAAATGAAGACAAGCAGAAACGTCCAAATCGCACCCATCAAGACATAACTATAGGGAATCGGGTGTTTCTGATACCGAAGTTTTCGGGTCAACATCAAAAGGAAGTACGGAAGGACGCCTAAGATGACAAACGAAATGGTCACAAACGGGGAATAGGGGAAGTTGCTGGTATCGAACATGAAGTAACCGAGCACATCCGCGATCGCTCCGACGAAGAACCCGTAAACAGGGCCTAAAAGCACACTGCTCATCATAATCGGGACAGCCGCGATACCGATGCGGATAAACGGCGGGATCTGGATCACGAGCAACTTATTGAAAATGATGGCTAAGCCCATCAACATGGCGGCGGTCGTGATTTTCATCACCGGGGATAATTTCATAACTTCTTACCCTCCTTCAGATCGTGTCGGACGACACCGATGAACGCGAGACTTCCGGTCATCAGTATTATACTCCGTTTCGGGGC
>CALMWE010000304.1 GCA_937873795.1 uncultured Caryophanales bacterium | reverse complement strand
ATTTAACGAATGCCGGCATTGAGTGTTATCTGCTGGATATCATCCCCCCGGGAGGACTTACCGAGGATGATAAGAAGAAAGGATTAAGCGAGAAAAGTCCGGCATGGCGCAATCGTTTTGCGGCAAACGGATTGGCCGGAGCCACCAAGTCGAAGCCGGCCAGTTTTTATGCTAAAAGTAATGCGTCAATGGTTACCATCGGTAACTTTGAAGACGATTTGGGAAAACTGGCAGATTGCGACTGGGTTTGCGAAGTTGTGATTGAAAACCTGAAGGTTAAACAGGAACTTTTCGCCAAAGTGGAAAAGGTTGTCAAGCCGACCTGTATCGTTTCCACAAACACTTCCGGTCTTCCCATCAAGGATATTTCCGCCAATTTCAGTAAAGATTTGAAAAAACGTTTCCTGGGAACTCATTTCTTCAATCCCCCCCGTTATATGAAGTTAATGGAAATCATTCCCGGCAAAGAAACGGATAAAAAAGTTGTCGCTTACATGAGCCAGTTCAGCGAGGAAGTCCTCGGCAAAGGCGTTGTCGTATGTAAAGACGTTCCCAACTTCATCGGCAATCGTATCGGTGTTTATGATTTGTCCAATGCGGGCAGGGTCATGGTGGAAAAAGGCATGAGCGTTGAAGAAGTCGACGCCATTGTCGGCAAGGTTGTCGGCCGCCCCGGCACCGCCATCTTCGGGACCATGGATCTGGTGGGCCTCGATATCGGTGTTCATGTTGCCAAGAACCTCTATGATGCCGTTCCCAAGGATGAGTGCCGTGATATCTTTTTACCGACTGAATTCGCCGAAAAGATGATGGCTAACAAGTGGCTGGGTAACAAAACCAAAGGCGGTTACTATAAGAAAGTCAAGGACGAAAAGGGCAAGAATGTCAAATACGCTCTCAACTGGAAGACCATGGAATATGCCCCGGCCCAGAAACCGAAATTTGACTCCATTTCTGAAGCCAAAAAATGGGTTGATTTCGGTGTTGCCAATAGTATGAAAGTCGCCTTCAACGGACAGGATGCCGCCGGTGATTATCTGCGCGAATATATGTGCAACAACTTCATCTATGCC
>CALMWE010000303.1 GCA_937873795.1 uncultured Caryophanales bacterium | reverse complement strand
AAGGCGACCGAAATCCCCTTTACCGATCCGAAGATTTTCTCGTTGATTTCTTCAGGACGGACGATGGGCTTATTCCAACTCGAAACGTCAGGAATGAAAAAAGCCATTTTGGACCTTAAACCGTCTTCGTTTGACGATGTCGTGGCGTTATTGGCGTTATTCAGACCGGGCCCGATGGACAACATTCCATCTTATGCCGCTCGTAAAGAAGGCAAAGAGAAACCGACCTACATTAACCCGGATTTAAAAGACATTTTGTCTTCGACCTATGGCATCATTGTTTATCAAGAGCAAATCATGCAAATCGCCGTTAAAATGGCGGGATTCTCGATGGCGGACGCCGATTCGTTCCGTCGCGCCATTTCCAAAAAAGACTCTGAAAAACTCTCCGGTTTGCAAAAAGCCTTTATCGGCGGAGCGGTCCGTCAGGGCTATAACGACAAACACGCCGAAAGCGTCTTTAATCACATCTATAAGTTCGCTGATTATGGCTTTAATAAATCCCACTCAGTGAGCTATGCCATCTTGGCTTGCCAAATGGGTTACCTAAAGGCGTTTTATCCTGCTGAATTCTATGCTGCAATTTTGGAAACAGCCAGTGGTTCCAATGATGTCAAATTCGGCGAATACATCAGCGAAATTAAGGAACAAAACATTCGTTTATTGCCTCCCGATATTAATACCTCAGCAGCGTATTTCTCGGTGGATAGCGATGCGTTGCTATTCCCCTTATCCGCGATCAAAAACGTTCCCAATGCCATCGTTAAAGCGATTGTCGACGAACGGCAAAGAGGACCCTATAGGGATTTCTTCGATTTCGTCGATCGGCTTTCACTTTATAAGATTTCCGGCGTCCATGTCACACGCTTAATCGAAGCGGGTTGCTTTGACCGTTTGGAAAAATCCAGAGCATCCCTGATTGCTTCGATTCCGGCGGCATTCCAATTTGCCTCCATGCGCCACGGCGAAAACGGACAAATGCCGATTGATTTATCCTTCTTACCGAAACCGGCCTTAGTTCGCGCCAAAGACGATCCGCTTGAAAACCTCAACCGTGAATACGAAGTCATCGGAATGATGGTCAGCGGCTCCCCATTACGTTATAAGAAAGACCAATTAGCGGCGTATAAAGTCGTGGATATGTCGAGCGTCAAAGAACGTTACGATACGCTGAATATCGCCGGTATCCTCAAATCCAAGAAAATCATTAAAACTAAAAAGGGACAACCGATGGCGTTCCTCTCCGTCTATGACGAAACCGGAGACATGGAAATCGTCGTCTTCCCCAATGTTTTCACCGAATGTGCGCAAATGCTTGAAAAGAATGCCACCTTGATTATTACGGGTCATACCGACCGTGAGAAAAAAGGCAATTTTATTGCCGATAAAGTGCGATTATTGGAGGGCTAACGATGCACAAACTGCTGATCATCGACGGAAATTCATTGCTTTTCCGTGCTTACTACGCGACGGCCTATCCCGGCAAAACATTGATGCAGACCAAAGACGGGGTTGTCACCAACGCGATTTTTGCTTTTGCTAATATGATGTCCAAAATCATTTCCGGATTATCCGGAGATGAACATATTTTGGTGGCGTTTGATACCGGAAAGAAAACATTCCGTCACAAAGAACTGGAAGCTTATAAAGCCAACCGAAAACCTGTTCCATTGGATTTAATTTCTCAAATGCCAATTGCCCGCGAGTTTTTGAAATCGTTGGGCGTTTTCGTTTCCGAAATGGAGGGCTTTGAAGGCGACGATGTAGCCGGGACTGCCGCCATTGTCGGTGCGGCCAGCGGTTACCAAGTCAGCCTCTATACCAGCGACCGTGACTTTTTACAACTCATCGGCAAAAACGTCGAAGTCAACCTTCTCAAAAAAGGCCTCAGCGATATCCAAGTGATGGATGAAGCGGCTTTATTTGCGGAATGGGGACTTAAACCCGAACAAATCGTTGATTACAAAGGTTTATGCGGCGATGTCAGCGATAATATTCCTGGAGTTCCCGGAATCGGTGACGTGACCGCTGTTAAACTCATTCAACAGTACGGAAACTTGGAAGCCATCATCTCAGCGGCCAATGCCGACCAAATCAGCGGAAAACTCGGCGAAAAGATCAAAGCCAACCAAGAAATCGCGCGTCTTTCGCGCCATTTAGCCGAGATTCGCACGGATATTGATCTACCTTTTAAAATCGAAGCGACCTTCTATGAAGGCTACGATTTTGACCAGTTAAATGCTTTTTGCCAGAAATACGAACTGCGCTCTGTCCTCAACAAAATCAATCCTCGTTTCAAAAAAGAAGCCAAATCCCAAGAGCTCTTAACACCGGTTGTTGTTTCCTCTACAGCAAACTTCAAATTCGGTCATGAATTGGGCGTTGCTTTGGATATGGAAGATACTAATTACCATCGGGCAGCAATTTTTGGAATGTCGCTCTATAACGGGCACGATTTAATCTACATCGCTCTCGAAGATTTGAGAAAAGACACCAAACTGCTCGAAGCTTTGGCAGATGCTTCGATTGAAAAATACTGTTTTGATTACAAGGCTTTGAAATGCGCTTTGCATCTTCACGGCATCGAAATCGAAGGTTTGGTCTTTGACGTCCTCTTAGCGGCTTATTTATTGGATTCCTCGCTCAACAACGCCCCAACCTCGATTTTCTCGTTCTTTGGGGTCGATATCACCGTTCCCGGAGCCGAGTCTCTGAGTTTATTGCCGCAAGGTAATGTCGATCAAACATCATTGATTGCTTACCATAGTTTACGGATTGCTGCAAAAGCCAATGCCGAACTCGAAAAAATCGAATCACTTGGTCTTTACCATGGGGTCGAACTTCCCTTAGCAGGAGTTCTCGCCAAAATGGAACTCGAAGGGTTCCCGCTTGATCGCAAAACGCTTGTCGATATCGGATCGAACTTTAAAGTAAAGCTGGATGCCCTGACTCAAGAAATCTATGAACTTGCGGGTGAAAGTTTCAATATTGCATCTCCAAAAAAAGTCGGAGAAATCCTTTTTGATAAACTCGGTTTAGCCGGGAACAAAAAATATTCAACCTCCGTCGATGTTTTGAAGTCTTTGGTGGACAAACACCCAATCGTAAGCAAGATTTTGGAACACCGCAAATACGCCAAATTATTATCGACCTATATCGAAGGTTTGGTGACTCAAATCTATCCCGATGGAAAATTGCATGCGATTTTCAATCAAGCATTGACCACAACGGGACGCCTTTCTTCGAGCGAACCGAACTTGCAAAACATCTCGATCCGCGATGAAGAAGGAAAGCTCATCCGGAAAGCATTCTTTTATAAAGAACCCGAAATGAACATCATGAGTTTCGACTATTCGCAAATCGAACTTCGTGTTTTAGCAAGTTTAAGCAATTGCCATAATCTCATCGATGTTTTTAACCATGACGAAGATATCCATACCGGAACCGCCAAGCGTGTTTTCCATATCGAAGGCGATGTCACATCGGCTCAACGCCGTAAAGCCAAAGCCGTCAACTTCGGTATTGTCTACGGAATCTCTGACTGGGGTTTAGCCGATCAGCTCGAAATTTCCCCCTTTGAAGCCAAAGAAATCATTGCGGCGTTCTACGCCACTTATCCCGAAGTCCGAACCTATTTCACGCAAATCGTCGCGGATGCCGAAAAGAATGGATATGTTTCGACACTGCTCGGACGTCGCCGCTATTTACGGGAACTTCATGATGCCAACTACCAAGTCCGTGAATTCGCCAAACGGGCGGCCATGAACGCTCCGATTCAAGGTACCGCCGCCGACTTGATCAAAATTGCCATGGTCAAGATTGACCGTGCGTTGACCGAAGGTAAATTCAAAACCAAATTAGTACTTCAAATCCACGACGAACTTTTATTCAAAGTCCCCGATGATGAAGTCGAAAAAGTTTTCCCATTGATCGAAGGATTGATGGAGAATGCCATTGAGTTGAAAGTCAAATTAGTTGCCGAAGGCAGTTACGCGAAAAATTGGCATGAAGCAAAGTAGGTGGAACTATGCCTGAACTCCCCGAAGTCGAAACAATCCGTCGTATGCTTTGTCCCGTCGTGATTGGCGCCACAATTACCCGTGTGGAAGTCTTTTACCTTCCCATGATTCATACCGATTTAGAGACGTTTAAAGCCGATTTGCAGGGAAAAACCTTCACCGATGTGACACGGATCGGGAAATTCTTGATTTTTCACTTATCCGACAATCTCGTCATTGTCTCTCACCTTCGGATGGAAGGCCGGTATATGGAAATGGACGAAAGTGAACCCAATTCGCGGTTTGCCCGCTTAGTCTTCCACTTTGCGGACGGACGGAAACTTTGCTATGACGATTCCCGTTGTTTTGGAACGATGGAATTGACGACCGAAGCCCACTATAAAAAAGTCCCCTCGCTCACAAAATTGGGACCTGAACCCTTTGATGTTCATCGTGTCTCTTACCTCTATGACCGCATAAAGAAGAGTTCACGTCCGATTAAACAATTACTCCTTGATCAATCGATTTTATCAGGCTTAGGAAACATCTATGTCGATGAAGTTCTTTTCAGAACGAAACTGCATCCTTTGACTCCCGGAAAATTGCTCACTGAAAAAGATGCAAAACGGATTTTAGAAGCTTCCAAAAAGGTATTGACCGACGCCATTGAAGAAGGCGGATCAACCGTGAGAACCTATCATGCGATGAACGGCATCGATGGTATGTTCCAAAATAATCTAATGGCCTATGGAAAAGCCGGAGAACCGTGCATCCGATGCAAAACGCCACTTCAAAAAATGATGGTCGGCGGGCGCGGAACCACTTATTGCCCTCATTGCCAACGGAATCGGGCCTGGGCTCTCGTCATCGGCATTACCGGAAAAATCGCATCGGGAAAATCCACCGTTCTGTCGTTGTTTGAAAAAGAAGGTTTTAAGGCCCTCTCAAGCGACGCTATCGTGCATGATTTGTATTCCAAAAAAGAATACGTCGAACGTTTAGTAAAAGCCTTTGGTTCCAGTATCGAAAAAGGCGGTGTCATTGACCGCGCTGCATTGGCCGATGTGGTCAGAGACAAACCCCAATTAAAACGCAAACTTGAACGCATGGTTCACCCATGGGTTGAAGAAGTCATTATCCACGAAATTCAGAATAGTTCCCGTGGGGATTTGGCCATCGAAGTCCCCTTGTTATATGAGGCTCATTTGGAATACCTTTTTGACGCTGTCATCGCGGTCAGCGTGACTGAAAAAACACAACGGAAAAATTTGAAGAACCGTGGAACAAAAAACATTAACCAAGCCTTGCTTTTAAATGCGAACAATCAGTTCTCTGAATATGTTAGTAAGGCCGATTATGTCGTCAAAAACAATAGCACTCTGGATGCTTTGAAACAACGCGTCCATGAAGTCAGCGAAAAGATTAAAAAAGAAAAAGCCCCGAAGGGCTTCTAATAAATGCTGAGACCTTTGAGTTCGATGGGCGCTAAGCACATCGCTTGAAGTAACCGCTTGAGTTGATTGGCCCGGATGCGGGCGTTATCGTTTCCCCCATACATCTTACCAATTTCTTCGAAGGTAAAGTCACTCGTGAAAAGAGTGATTTTTTCTTGTTTGGAACGCTCAGAAAGAATCGGGAAAATGATCGTGTCGCGCACATAGTCGCTTTTGTATTCATTTCCGAAATCATCCAACACTAAAACGGGCACATTGATGTAAAGATCCAGGGTTTTGCGGAATACTTCTTTTTGCTCAAAAGACATATCCATTAATTCCTTGACGCGTGTGGGAGTATTCAAGAAACAAATAGGTCCTTTTTTGGCACGAACCAATTCATTGGCGATCGTTGCCGCCAAATAGGATTTTCCAGTTCTGGGATTGCCGGAAAGAAAGAGCCAACGTTTAGACGTTCCTTGAATGACTTTATCGGCCGCCATGATGACTTCCATGCGTTCAGCGGCTTTATCGAGATTATCAAAGAAACCGTTGCGCCACTCTTCGGGGAAATCACTGAGAGGATATTGAATGTCTTGTTCCCATTTTTTCAGAATCTTTTCACAAGGTGCATACGAACGTTCCAAAAACTTGCCGTCATAGCTCAAACGAAGTTGGAAATGCGGGCGTTCTTTCGCGCACTTGGCCACTCCGGGACATTTTGCACAGTAATGAATGTCTTCTTGAAGTTCCAAGAACGCAGCAATATTGTCTTTGACAATTTTGTTGGTGACATTGAGGGCTTTGATTTGGTTGTAGACTTCAGGGTCTTCCTTGAGGTCATTAAAGGACTTTTCGATAAACGAAGAAAGGTCTTCGATTTTCATATCCGGGACTTTGATTTTATCCATCGATGGTTACCCTTCCTTCTTCTTATATTTTGCCAACACTTTTTCCAATTCTTCAAGACTTTCGGAAGGTTGGGTCGGTTTCTCTTCGTTTGAGGTATCTTCAACGGTTTCGGGTTTTATCTCAACTTTGTTTTCGGGTTTCGGGGTTTTGCGACGGCTGAGGACGCTCTTTAAGTAATTCATCGCATCCAAAGCGCTGATGATTTTTTCACGCGCTAACGAAGCAGCGATTTTTTCGCATAATGCACGCGAGAGAACGTTTTTATTGACGGCCAAGACATAGTCAACTAAGGCGTTAATCACGCTGTTGGGCAAAGCAAACTTTCCGGACAAGTCATCAATCAGAATGAGGTCGGGTTTGGCCGGGCTGGTGTTGTTTTGTTTGACACGGAGATAATCTTTCGGCGAAATCGTTTCCATCAATTTGACTTTTTCCGCCAAAGCGGTCGCGGAGGTTGGAAGGTTCCCCTGGTTATTCACCTTTTTGCGAGAGAACGGATAACGGGATTCTTCACGGCATAAATCACCTAGACGGTAGAAGTCGATGCGACTTTCTTTCGGGGCTTCAGGCGAATAAGCAGAAAGAACGTGTTCCGCCATCGTTTCTTCATCGATTCCGTATAAAGCGGCAACGCGTTCGATTTCGTCGAGCTGAGCTTTTAAAAACGCGGTTTTCTTTAACATTCCCTTGGTTTCGAGGACTTGGAAGAAGCTATTGAAATCGAAGGTTGTATCCAAATGGCCGAAAGAACGACGTTTTGCCGTGCTTTTGGCGGTGACTTTAAACGAAGCATCATTTAAATCGGGACGGAAGACATCCGCAAAGCGGGCGGAAATTTCAGTTTGGCCGGCAACGCGGTCATCCCCACGGAAAGCAATGGACAAACGGGAGGCTTCTTTCTCACCCAAGTATTGGCTTAGAAGACCGGCGAATAAAGCGTCTTCAAAAAAGAGTGCGGGACTCTTTGGCGCATAAAGCTCATAGGTGAAGAAACGGATGCCGTTTTCTTCTTTGAAAAATGTCTTCAATAAACCAACGGCTTCCAAAGCGGCGCGGGCCTTGCTGAATTGGCCGGCACTCATTTGCATCATATTAAATAAACGTTCATGAGACGAAAGGTCCGAATAACCTTGTTCGCGTTCACTCCAAAGGGTAAAAAATAACGCTGTCGCAGAAAAACCGACGAGCGGTTGGTAGAGTTCACAAAGGACCTTACGGTCAAAATCGGTGAGGATCGACGCAAGACGGATCTCGAGATAATCTTCGGGGCTTAAAAACTCCATGGTTGGGCTCCTTCACAGAAAGTAAGGCTATTATAACACGCTAAAAATGGGAGATTCCATTGGAAAAGAGGCTTCTTTTCGGTCTTTTTTCGCGTGTGTATGTGGATAATTAACCCCCAAAGTGGAAAAAAGTCCCATATAAACGAAAAAAAACGCTGGTGGAAAAATGAGTCTACGAAAATCGACTTTTCCTATTTTAAATTTTTATTTTTTTGGTTGTTGTCAGCACCGCGGGTTAATGCTAGTATAAAAGCGCAAAAAAGGAGTACCTCAATGGCAGCAAAAGAAACTTGGCGGGAATTGAACACCGATAACATCGAGACTGCGGATGTGATTATCATGGGCGTTCCCTTCGACGAGAATGTTTCGTGTGGTCGCGGAGCCGCGTTGGCCCCGAACAAAATGCGGGAACTTTCAGCCTATTTACCCCCGGTCACGGAAGAAGGAAAAATTCTTCTCGGAACTACCGTATGCGACTTTGGCGATGTCGAAAAAAGCGACCACGAAAACGTGGTTCAATATTTCAACCGTGTCGCCGCGAAAGCCAGTAAGATTTTTGCCCTTGGTAAATTCTCCGTTTTTATCGGTGGCGATCACTCGGTCAGCATTCCCTTACGGAAAGCATTCGCTACCCATAACGAAGGCAAAAAAATCGGCATCATCCACTTTGACGCACACGCCGATATTTGTGATATCTACGACAATAACAAACTTTCTCACGCTTCGGTCACGGCGCGTTCAATCGAAGACGGGTTTGAAAGCAAAAATATCCTTGCAGTAGGCATTCGCTCGTTTGAAATCCAAGAATTGGAATTCTATGCGAAACACCCTGAGATGCGCGTCATCACCGCTCATGAATTGTTTGAAAAGAACCTAGCGTATGTTCTCAAAGAAATCCATAAGGTTTTCGATGCTTCGTTTGATGCGATTTATTTATCCATCGACATCGACTGCCTTGATCCTGCGCATGCTCCCGGAACGGGCACACCCGAAGCCGGCGGCTTAACCTCGCGCATGCTCATAGAGATCGTTAAGAGCATCGTTGACCAACTCCCCATCAAAGCGATGGATATCGTCGAAGTGGCCCCGCCTAAAGATGTGAACGACATTACCTCCTGGGCCGCCTTAAAACTTATTTTGGAAGCCATCGCCTTTGCCAAGAAAAACAAGGAGAACAAATAGATGTTACACATGATGTTGGACGCTTATGGCGCCACCGAAGGTCGACTCAATGACGTCAAATTCATCAATAACTCACTGAATGCGATTGCCGAAAAACTCGGTGTCATCCCCGTTGCCCCACCGTTTTTACTTCCTTATTACTACGGCGTCGAGCCTGAAGATATCGGCATCAGCTCCTTCCTTTTCTTAAAAGGCGGACATGTCACGATTCACACGTTTCCGCTTCGTGAATGCTACTTTGTCGACATGGTTTTCGATGGCGTCTATGACGAAAAGAAAGCCGTCGCCTTATTCAAGAAGTCCTTCCCGTTCGATGATGAAAAAAGCACGGTCCAAGTCGAAAACCGCGATTCCGGCGTCACTTATGAACGGAAATTCGATGGTTCTGAAGTCTTCGGCCCCCACATTTTTGCCAAATTGGCCACTGACCGCGTCCCCACGATGGATGAAGTGTTCAAGTTCCTCGAGGGTTTGATTGCCAAAGTCAACATGACTCCGATTATCCGTCCTTACGTCTTGACAGATTCGATGAACAATCCGAGTTACCTCTCCGGCATCGTGATGATTGCGGAAAGCCATATCTCGTTCCACTACAACTACAAAACCAAAGCTATATATTTCGATATCTTCTCGTGCAAAATGTTCGATTATACGGCCATTCTCCCGTTCTTAAAAGAAACTTGGGGACCTGTGCAATCGTATATCGTCATTCCCCGCGGAAGCAAACACAAGTTCTTGAAAGCCAACCGAACCAATACCCGCCACGCCAGCGGGAAAGCCATTGCTTACAACTCCGCTTGGAAAGACAACATCTTAAAGTAAAAAGAACAAAGGAACTAGGCTTTGCCTAGTTTTTTTGAACCGTTTAGGTAGTCGTTAAGTAGAAAAAGTACCGTCAATTTGCATTAAAAGTTGCTTCTAATATTTCATTTATAATGATAATATTATGTTGGTATATTTTTTACCGTGGAGGTTTTCGTATGATTAATCGTATTGGCGTGTTGACATCCGGTGGCGACTCCCCCGGAATGAACGCAGCCATTAGAGCTATCGTCCGTGCCGGGATCAAGCACGGAAAGGAAATGTATTTCATTTACGATGGCTATAGAGGTTTAGTCGAAGGCAATATCGAACGTGTCGACCGTACATCGGTCGCGAATATCATTACCTGGGGCGGCACTGTCATCCGGTCTGCCCGTTTACCCGAATTTGCCGATCCCGAAGTCCGTAAAAAAGGCGTTGAACAATTAAGAAAGTTTGGCATCGATGCACTGGTCGTCATCGGTGGCGATGGCACCTACATGGGTGCAAAGAAATTGACCGAAATGGGCATTAACTGCATTGGTTTGCCTGGAACGATCGATAACGACCTGGCGTGTACCGAATACACCATCGGTTTTGACACCGCGTTAAACACGATTGTCGAAGCTGTTGATAAATTGCGGGATACCAGCTCTTCCCACCAACGTTGCTCGGTCATCGAAGTTATGGGTAACCACTGCGGTGACTTGGCCCTTTATTCCGGCGTCGCTTGTGGCGCAGAACTCATCATTTCTCCGGACCACATGGTTCCCAAAGAAGAAGTCATGACTACGTTAAGAGATTTGAAGACTTCATCCAAACGGCATGCCCTTGTCATCGTCAGCGAAAAGCTTTTCGATGTGAAAGACTTTGCCCGTGAAATCGAAAAAGAAACCGGCTTTGAGACCCGTAGTGAGGTTTTGGGCCGTATTCAACGCGGAGGCTCGCCTTCGGCTTTTGACCGCATTCTTGCGGCTCGGATGGGCGTTTACGCCATTGAATGTTTGTTAGAAGGCAAAAGCGGTCGTTGCGTCGGCATCATCAACAACCGGCTCGTCGACTTCGATATTTACGAAGCTTTGAAGATGCAACGTGATAAACACGAGCAGTTACTCAAAGTTATCGCCACGCTGAAATAAGCGTAGGGGGAGAGCATCACATGTTGAATACTACCAAGAAGACCAAAATCGTCTGTACCTTAGGCCCAGCGAGCGACACCTACGAAAGATTTTCGCAGTTGGTCGACGCAGGCATGAATGTGATGCGCCTGAACTTCGCCCACGGGGATTATCCAACCCATGCGGCCAAAATCGAATTATCCCGCCGATACGAACGTGAACACGGTGTTTACATTCCTGTCATGACGGATATGAAAGGTCCGGAAATCCGTACCGGTAATTTTGAAAATGGCCAAGTCGTCATCGAACGCGGTTCGCTTGTGCGTGTTTGCATGAAAGAAGTCCTCGGAAATGCCTCGCAATTCTCCGTTAATTATTCCAATCTTTATAACGACGTCAATGTCGGCGACCATCTCAAAATCGATGATGGTAACCTCGATTTGACGATCATTGAAAAAGACGAAGCCAAGCGCGAATTAGTGGTTCGTGCCGAAAATACGCACCTTCTGAAAAACCACAAAGGCGTGAATGCTCCGTTTGCCCGTTTACAAATGCCTTATATCTCCGCTAAAGACGAAGCGGATTTGAAGTTCAGCTGCGAAAATGACGTGGATCTGATTGCGACCTCGTTTACCCGTCGTCCGCAAGATATCATTGACGTCAAGAAAATCTTGGCCAAATACGGCCGTCCCGATATCGGCATCATCGCCAAAATCGAAAACCCCGAAGGTGTCGATCACCTCGAGGCGATTTTGGAATTGGCCGATGGCATCATGATTGCCCGTGGTGACTTAGGTGTTGAAATCCCGCCTGAAAAGGTCCCGTTGGTGCAAAAACGCATTACCCATCTTTGCCGTGTCAAAGGCAAACCTGTCATCACCGCCACGCAAATGCTCGACAGCATGCAAACGCATCCGCGTCCTACACGTGCCGAAGTCAGCGACGTTGCCAACGCTATCTTAGAAAGTACCGACTCAGTCATGCTTTCGGCGGAATCCGCTTCCGGCGAATACCCGATTGAAGCCACCGAAATGCAAGCCAAAATCGCCGCCACGATGGAAGCCGAACTCAACTACGAACAAATGGCCGATGAAGCCTACAAAACCAGTGAGAAAATCAACAGCGATGCGATTGCCAACTCTGTTGCCAACACCGCTTTATTGATCGGTGCCAAACTCATCGTTTGCTTTACCGAAACCGGCGAATCCGCGAAACGGATTGCCAAAGCCCGTCCGTGTGCTCCCGTCATTGCGGTTTCGAATTCGCGCCGTACCGTCCTTCGTTTAGGCCTTGTTTGGGGCTTATTCCCCACGCTGATTCCCAGCATTCCCCAATTCATCGAAGAGTTGGAGGTTTTAGCCTTACTTAAAGCTCGTCAACTCGGATTAAAGCCGGGTGAACATATCATTCTGACCGGCGGCACTCCGACCGGCGCAGGAAAGACCAACTTCATGAAGATTTTGATGATCAACGAACTGAGGGATATTTAACATGAAAAATGTCTTAGCTCTCGATATCGGCGGCACCAACATCCGGTGCGCGGTCATCGACGAAGATTTGAATATTCTCAAGGTCATCCGCCGTTCAACGACGGTTGGCTCGATCAAACTCTTTTTAGAGCAAGTTTGTTCCATTATTGATGAAATCGAACCGGAAACGTTCCATGTTTCCGCGATTACCGCTGGCGTCCCTGGACGTGTGCGTTGGGACGGATTCATTGATGCTTTACCCAACATTCACATCGACAATATTCCTCTCAAGGAATACTTGGAAGCCCGCTATAAGATTCCCGTCCATGTCAAAAACGATGCCGAAGTCGCAGGCATCGCAGAGGGCATTGCGGGAGCCGGAAAAGATTACCGGTCTTCATTCTTCATCACGATTTCAACCGGCATCGGTGGCGCTTTGGTTTGTGACCACCGCTTAAAAAATTCTTCTTATGAAATCGGACATACCCTCTTTAATTACCGTGGTAATTATTACGAGTTTGAAAAAATCGCTTCCGGAAACGGCATTGCCCAACTTTTGGAATTAAATGGCGTTCCGGTGCTTCCGGCCCACCAATTCTTTGACCATGTCGCCTCGAAGGACGAGCTCTATCTTGGGGCTTATCATGATTGGCTCGCTTTGATGTCTGCCTTTTTCCAATACATTCACAAAGCGTTTGAACCGGATGTCATCGTTTTGTCCGGTGGCGTGATGAAATCTTCCAAAGTCTTTTTCGATGATTTACAGGTGTTGAATACGGACATTGTTTTGAAACGTGCGCTGTTTGATCAAGACGCCGGATTAATTGGTGCTGCTTGTTATGCGTTTGTCATGGTAAAATAAGAAATACATATCTCACAGGAGGATGCATATGACTAAACGAATCGTCACTTCCGACTCGACGTGTGCCATTTCTCGTAAAGATGCCGAAAAGATAGGTTTAACGATTTTGCCTTTGAATGTCATTGTCGATGGTCGTGAATTTCATGACGGAATCGACATGGACAACGAGACACTGGCCAAAGTCATGCGTGGCGGAGCGGTCATTAAGACCTCAACACCCACTCCCTTTGAAATCGAAACCTTCTTCAATGCCATTTTTGAACAAGGCTATGAAGAAATCATTCACTTCACGATTTCTAGTAAATTATCGTCCATGTTTGATTTGTTCACTCTGACGTGCGCGAATCTCTATGGCGATAAGGTCAAAGTGCTGGATTCCCTGAGCGTTTGTTCGTTCATGGGCAACCACGTTCTTGCTACGATCGAAAACGTGAAAAGCGGCATGCCGACCAGCGAAGTCATTGAAGCTTTCAAGAAACGGCAAGCCAGCGAAGAAGTTTATTTCTTCCCTGAAAGCTTAACGTATCTTCAACGCGGCGGACGTATTTCTCCCGCCGTTGCCGCCATCGGGAATTTCATCGGTTTGAAACCGGTCCTCGGATTCCGTGAAGGCGCGGTTGAAAAAGATGGCGCCACACGCAATATCAAGCGTTCCATCGAAGATGTTTTGAAAAAACTTAAAGCCAAAAAGTATTCCAAAGATACTTGTGAATTACACGTTGTTATCTTTGATACCTCCGCCGCAACCTTAGATATCATGCGACATGCGATTGAACGTAATTTGCCCGAATTTGATGTGTTTGTAACCCCGTTGTCCATTAATGTCGCCGCTCATACCGGTCCCGGAACCATCGGTGTCGGAATGGTAAAAAAGTCAAAGCCCAATAATTGACTTTACTCAATAAACTGACTAGAATGAGTTATAGCTTCGAAGAAGACATGTCGTTATCACGGATTTTCTAGAGAGGGAACCATGGGTGAAAGGTTTCTAAAGACGAGATAACGGAACCACTTCCGAGCTTCCTATGATAAATAGGACGCCGCTCACGTTACGAGTATCAAGTGTGCATTCATTGAATGCAAATTAAGGTGGTACCACGCAAAAGCGTCCTTATATGGGACGCTTTTTTATTTAAAGGAGGAGTACCTATGAAATTGATTTTACCGGATGGAAAAGTTCTCGAAGTCGCTGATGGAATTCGCGGCAGAGACGCTGCCAAAGCCATCGCCATCTCATTAGAGAAGAAAGCCTTGGCGTTTAGCTTTGAAGGCGACCTGATGGATCTCGACGCCGTCATCCCCGGAGATGGCCATTTTGCCATCATTACCGACAAATCGCCCGAAGCCAAGGATTTATTGAACCACTCGACCAGCCACTTGCTGGCGCAAGCGATTCAACACCTTTATCCCGGTGTGCTGTTCGGCTTCGGCCCGAGCATCGAAGACGGCTTCTACTACGATATGGACTTGCCCGTGACGCTTTCGGAAGAAGATTTTCCCAAGATTGAAGCCGAAATGGCCAAAATCGCCAGCAAAAACGAGCCCATTGTCCGTAAAGACATCACCCGTGAACAAGCGGCGGAAATCTTTAAAGGCAATCCCTACAAGCTTGAATTGATTAAAGAAATCAAGGAACCGATCAGCGTGTATGTCCAAGGCGACTTCACCGATTTGTGCCATGGCCCGCACATTCCTTCCGTGGGCTTCATCAAACACTTCAAACTGCTTTCGTTAGCGGGTGCTTATTGGCGTGGCGATTCTAAGAATAAACAATTGGTCCGTATTTACGGTACCTCGTTCTATTCCGCGGAAGATTTAACCAAGTACTTGGCCAACGTCGAAGAACGCAAGAAACGCGACCACCGCAAACTCGGCCGTGAACTTGGTTTGTTCATGATTTCCGATTACGGTCCCGGATTCCCGTTCTGGCTCCCCAATGGCCTTGTTTTAAGAAAGACCTTGGAAAATTTCTGGTACGACATCCACACCAAAGAAGGCTATGTGTTCGTGCAAACCCCGATCATGCTCAGCCGTGAACTTTGGGAAGTTTCCGGACACTGGTTCAACTACAAAGAAAACATGTATACGTCGACCATCGACGAAAAGGAATTCGCTATTAAACCGATGAACTGCCCCGGCGGCATGCTCGTCTACAAGAACTCCTTACACTCCTATAAAGACCTTCCGATCCGGATGGGCGAACTCGGCTTAGTCCACCGCCACGAAGCTTCCGGCGCGCTCTCGGGCTTGTTCCGTGTCCGTACCTTTACGCAAGACGATGCTCACGTGTTCTGTACCCGCGAACAACTCAACGGCGAAATCATCCGCTTACTCAAGTTATTTGACAAAATCTATAGCATATTCGGCCTGGATTACCACATCGAACTCTCGACCCGTCCCGAGAAGAAATACATCGGTGACATCGCCGTTTGGGACGAATCCGAGAAGATTTTGGCTGAAGCCTGCTCGCAATCGGGCCGTACCTTCAAGGTCAATCCCGGTGACGGCGCTTTCTACGGACCGAAGTTGGACTTCAAACTCCGCGACTCGATGGGCCGTATCTGGCAATGCGGTACGATTCAACTCGATATGAACTTGCCGGAACGTTTCGATCTTAGCTACATCGATCAAAACAACGAAAAAGTCCGTCCGATCATGCTCCACCGCGCGATCTTCGGCAGCATCGAACGTTTCATCGGAATCATCACCGAACACTTCGCCGGTGCGTTCCCGACCTGGTTAGCCCCGGTTCAAATTCAATTACTCCCGGTCAATCCGTCCATTCATGAAGCATATACTGAAGAATTAAAAGACTTCTTCCAAGACAACAGCTTACGGGTCCATATCGATGACAGCGAAGAAAAACTCGGTTATCGGTTACGGAATTCGCAAATGATGAAGATTCCTTACACTCTCGTCATCGGCGATAACGAAGTCAAAGACGGAACGGTCACCTACCGTGCGTTCGGTCAAAAGGATCAAATCACCGTCAGCAAAGACGAGTTCCTTAAACTCATCCAAGCCGACATCAAAGAAAAACGGTTACAAAAAGCCGAATAAGTTCCTTCAAAGCTCACCCACATCGAGTGGGCTTTTTTCTTGCGTAAAACCAAAAGAAAAACCCCATAATCTATGGGGTTTCGACTTTTATTAGAGAGAGAGTCTTAGGCAGCGAAGTGAATGACAGCGGAACCGATATCGTAGGTGAAATTGGAATATTTCGTAACGGCATTCCATTGGGCTTCGGTGCCCGCATAATAAATGTCTTTAATATTCGCACAGTTGGAGAATGTTGAATCACCGATGGTCGTCAAACTCAGCGGGAAGTAGACCGTGGTAAGAGCATTGTTGCTTTGGAAGATATCGAATCCAGTGGCCGTAATTCCTTCCGGAAGCCGAATCGTCGAGAAAACGTTATAAATGAAGGCATATCGGGTGATGGTCGTCAGTTTGATTCCTTCGGCAAGCGTCATTTCAGCGAGGGCACTCGAGTAAGCAAAGCAGAATTCACCGATGCTTTCGACGCTCGCGGGCAAGTGCATATAGGTGATAGAGGTACACTGCGCAAAGGCCCAGTTTCCAATCGAAACAAGATTCGAAGGTAAGTCAAACCCGATGAGTGAGGTGCAACCTTGGAAAGCGTACTGGCCAATTTTCGTGATGGAGTCAGGAAGCGCGATCGTTTTCAAGGTTGTGCATTGTTTGAACGCATTATCGCCAATTTCGGTCACGGGAAGACCGTTAAAATAGGTCGGGATAACCAAATCGACAACATTTCCGGCATACGAAGAAACAATGTAGGAAGCCTCATCTTCCGCAAGAGTATAAAGAGGATAAGCCGGAACAGGAATGTTGGTATATTCAATGACGATGCTGGTAATGGTCGCACCCGCGTTCATCGGATCCATGGAAAACATATCCATTTCCGCTTTAATTGAAAAGAACGATGGGTTTGACGGTAATTCAACCCGTACACCGGAGGTAAGCGATTGTGACAGGGTGAGTGCGGTCGCCGAACTTCCGGTTTTTAAAGTGAGGCCGGCGGCGTAGGTGGGGAACGTAACAGTTATCGCGACTATCGACGTTATGGGAGTCGTCGAATCGTTCGACACTGTCCCTTGTGACATTCCCGACAACTTGCAATGGTTATCGGAAAGTGATTTTGCGCTTGCATAGTTCATTTTAAATCCATCAATCACTGTGGAACCATTTTGAAAGGACGTGGTCGAAAGGCTGGGAGCGTTGGTCGCATCGAGCGTGGCTGTGAAGTAAACCGGGGTATCCCATAAGGTTGGGACCTCATTCACATAATGCCAGCCTTGGGCGATTTGGGTTTCACTATAGAACAAGACCTTGTCCGTCAGCGCTTCGTTACCAGAAGCGATGGTGATTTGTGACCATTCCGTCGAGGAACCGAGGTAAAAGACGTATTTAATACTGGAACATCCCGCAAAGGCATTGGCCCCGATGGACGTAATGCTGGTAGGGATGATGACCGTGTCGATTGTTGTTTGATTGCTGGCCGCGTCGGCAGCGATTTCGGTGACCGGGTCACCTTCCGCTACGGAAGGAATCAACAACCGGTTGCTGGAGAAGTCGTTGAGTTCAAAAAACATGGTATGGGCGCCGTTTTTAACAAAACCGATGGCGTTCGAATACAGTTCAAACTCGGCAACAAAGGTCACATCGGAGTTTCCGACGACCATATTGGCGGTATAACCGGAATAACCAACGAAAGCATAACCGAGGTCGGCGACGTCTTCTCTAGTCGGGTCGCTGGCGGGCAAAACAATCGTGGCTCCTTCTTCAAGTTCCGAGGATTGGATGACTGAACCATCGTAATTTTGGAAAACCACCGTATGTTTGACGGCTTGGCTGGAAGACGAGCTTTCTGAGGAAGATTGTGAAGAGGAACTACTTTCCGACGAAGAGGAGCTGATTTCGGAAGAACTATTTTCGGATGACGAACTGCTGGAAGGCTGATCATTTTTGCAATGGGTCAAAATGAGTGCAATCGCAATGCCGATAATGACAATAGCGATGCCGCCCAAAGTCAGCTTCTTTTTTTTGTCCATTTTCATATTATTTCTCCGTGAGTTTACGCTATTAAGTATAACCTAGCATCTATGTAAGTAAAAGCATTTTTTATTCGATGGTAAGCGGTTTTTTGAAAGTTCAAAGTGGGAAAACCTTGATGGCGTTTTCGCTTACTCGTTTTTGTAAGTCGATAAGTAAAAAATCTTTGAATACCCTCTGGAAACGGGGACATGGATGGTGTGCGCTTTTGGATACAAAAGGCCCGTATTAGGACTATAGAAAATGTCCCAATAAGGAGAATAAGGAAAACACCCGAGGGAAAATTGCTATTTTGGTTGACAGGGGGGACCTACGATGCTAAGATAAACAGGCAAACAAAATACGTAGAAAGAAGAGGCGCCCGCTTCTCACCTGATTCGGTATCCGAATGGGTTCATGGCTACAGTCAAAACCAATTCGTGGAATGGGCGCATCGGACGTCCGTTTTTTATTTAGCGAGGAGTGATACTTATCAATAGCCCAATCCCAAACAACCACCGTCCAGACAACAAAAACACCGATCTCGTCAATGAAATGATTCGCTTTCCCGAAGTCCTCGTGATTGGACCTAAGGGTGAATCCTTGGGTGTCATGGGTCGCTATGCCGCGCTTCAAACCGCGGATCGTTACGGCCTGGATCTTCTCTGCGTCGCCCCGATGGCTAAGCCGCCGGTGTGCAAAATCCTCGATTACGGCAAGTTCCGTTTCGAAGCGCAAAAGAAGCAACGTGAAGCCAAGAAGAATCAACACATCGTCGAAATCAAGGAAATCCAATTGACTCCCCAAATCGGGGTTCATGACCTCGAAACAAAAGTTCGCGCGGCCATCGGTTGGCTCCAAGACGGCGACAAGGTCAAGGTTGGGGTCCGTTTCCGCGGTCGGCAATTAAGCCACGTGGAAGTCGGCGAAGAAGTTATGAATAAGTTCATCGCCCTGGTTGATGAATACGCTGTTGTCGAGAAAAAGCCGGTTCTCGATGGCAAATGGTTATCCGGCGTTTTAGCATCAAAGGTCAAGAAATAGGAGGAACTATGTATGCCAAAAATGAAAAGCAAAAAGGCGCTCATGAAGAGAATTAAGATCAGCGGTAGCGGCAAATTAATCCGTCACTCTGCTTACACTTCTCACTTAGCCCCGCACAAAACCCACAAACAAAAACGTCATCTTAGAAAAGCAGGTACCGTCCATCCCACCGATTACAAGCGGATTAAGTACTTGATCCAAAAGTAGGAG
The DNA here is from genome assembly GCA_937873795.1 of uncultured Caryophanales bacterium. GTDB lineage: Bacteria > Bacillota_I > Bacilli_A > RFN20 > CAG-826 > CALMWE01. The sequence goes on along the minus strand of CALMWE010000303.1, from coordinate 22,073 downwards.
GAAAACAAAATGGCAAGAGTAAAAGGCGGCATCGTAACCCGCAACAGACGTAAAAAAGTATTAAAGAGAGCTTCCGGTTTCTTCGGCAGCAAACACTTACTGTTCAAGACTGCTAAAGAACAAGTGATGCATTCGGGCCAATATGCTTATGTTGGCCGTCGGCTTGTCAAACGCGATTTCCGCAAATTGTGGATCAAGCGTATCAACGCCGCGTGCAGAATGTGCGATATCAGCTACAGCCAATTCATGTTCGGTCTCAAGAAAGTTAACATCTCGATCAACCGCAAGATGTTAAGCGAAATGGCCATCCATGATTTCGATGGTTTCAAAGCCTTAGTCGAAACCGCTAAAAAAGCGATCGCGAAGTAGTTCAAAACAACAAAAAACCCACGAATCATCGTGGGTTTTCGTTTGCTTGGAAAAGAAGCGTTATTCTTTCTTTTTGCCGTCCTTGTAGTTGATGACGATTTGATTGAACGGAATTTCCACGCCTTCCTTATCGAACAGGATTTTGACGTAGCGGTTCATATCGCGCGTGACTTGGAATTTCTTGGTTTCATCGGCTTTGGCGTAGAGTCTTAAAACAACGCCGGAATCACCGAGGGTTTGCACACCTTTGTAGAAAGGTCCTTCGAGAATATCGGGAATGGCTTTCTTCATGTCCTCGAGATGGCTGGTGAGGATTTTTTCCACTCTTTCGATGTCTTCTTCATAAGCGATCGAAACATCGCAAATCGACGGTGAAGGATTAATCGAAGTATTGATGGTCATACGGAGATCGGAGTTGTTCATGACCATGACGTCGCCGTTAAAGTCTTCAAACGAGGTGGTCCGGATACCGATGTCCAAAACACGGCCGCGGAAGGAACCGACTTGGATGATGTCCCCCACTTCGAATTGCTTTTCGAAAATAAGGAATAGACCGCTGATGACGTCTTCGATGAGGCTTTGCGCACCGAAGGAAAGGGCTAAGCCCAAGATTCCGGCGCCGGCTAGCAAGGTCGGAGTTTCAACGCCCCATTGGCTTAGGATAAGGAAGACCCCAACGATGTAGGAGCCATATTTGAACAAGCTGCGGACGATGGTCCAAATCGTCGCTTTGTGATCCCGTTTGCGGGTCAGTGCCCCAATCACCAGGGCAAGGATTTCGTTGAGTGCCCAGATGAAGATCAGGATACCCAGCGTTTGCAGGATCAACAGATAATTGGTCGATAGGAAGTTCCACACGTTGAAAAACCGCCCGAGGGTATCGTTGATCAGGCCACCAAAGGTGGTGTTCGGGAAGAAGGTTGCCGAGATAATCGTCAAAAGGATGATGAATCCAATGGTCGATAACACGACAATCATGCGAATTTGTTTCCGAGTCAGCTTTTTCTTTGTCATAAATGTTTCCTCTTTTTTTATCTCTGCTTATTACCCTTCAAAGGTATCAAGCAAACAACCATAGTAATACGTGCCTTCATAGGCTTTCGTCGTAAAGATATCGATGCGGAAGGAAGCCACGGTAGGTTTCATGATGGTCGCCGTGTAAATTCTTTCAGCGCCTTGGCTTTGGGTCACGAAATAACCGTAATCCACATAATATTCATATTGGGTCGTCGTATCGTAAACGTTGTAGGTGAAATCTTGGAAAATCATGCTCGGGTCGTTGACGGTGATGGTATATTCGTAGGCCGTTCCGGTATCGACACGTTCCACTTCCACGGAATATTCGGGGAAGGTATTGAACGGAATCGTGCGGAGGGCGCGGTTCACATGCTCGGTGGTATTGGGGTCGGTATAAGCTGCGAATAAATCGGCGCGGTAGAACGTTAACGGATCGAGTCCATCGACCGTGATTTCCGCCCATTGATAGGTGTAGGTCATGCCGGAACTTTCCCATTCGCCTTCGGTCACGGTTTCGCTTTGGAACACCACCGGGATCGATTCGACCAAGGTTTCATCCACATCGAAGAGATTGAGGGTGAAGTCGACCGGCGTGGAAGACATTTCGCTGGGATAAATATAGAACGTCGCATAATCGGAGCCGAGATCGGAGATATAGAAACTGGCTTGGATGTTATACGGCGTGGTAAACATCATTTCGTCCAAGATGACCATCGTTTGGTCTGCGACTTTGGTTCCGGCTAAGCGAAGGAAGACCGCATAGTTCCAGTTGGGAATCTCACTGATCGTGGTGATTTGATCAAGTTCGGTGATCGGTTGGCTGTAATAATAAGAAGGAACATACGCGTTCGCGGGGATTTGCGAAGAATACGATTCCCAGGAGGATTCCGACGAGGAGGATTCATTGAGATATTCGATGGGAACATATTCGTAATATAAGGTTAAATCCGACAATTCTTCGTTCGGGTCGTCATAAATCGTACGAATGAAATAGGTCAGGTAGTTGGCTTCCATTCCTAAATCGATCGAAGGATCCAAGGTGACTTCGGCGATGGCTCCGGAAAGTCCGGCGTTAGAGGTAATCGTCGAGGCAGTTAAAGTTTCAAGCCCATACCCTAAACTGGCCTTCACGGAGACTTTATATTCGGTGCTGGCTTGGGTCATGGTAAAAGTACCCATCGTCAAACCAAGGGTCATGTCTTCTTCGTAGGTCATGGTGGGTGTGGTAATCGTCAAGACCAGCGAATCTTGCGTTATTTTTTGATCGGGGTCGGCGACGGTGGCCCGATAAATGAGTTGATTTCCGACGGAACGGAGCGTTAAATCGGCGGTTGGGGGATTGGCACGGATGACGACCGCGGTGACGGTCACAACGGCAGTGACGGTAAAAGAAGCGAACATTTTGGAGATGGCTTCGCGCTTCTGTTCATTTTCCCGTTGCTTCCGCATCTTGAGTAAACTCATCCGGTTGCCCTCAAACTTACACGGTTATTCTAGACCAAAAAAAGGGGGCTTGTCTATGTTTCCAAAGGAAAAAGTTGAAAAGATTAGAAGAAATCCTCGTTTTGGTCGTCGGAGGACAAGAAATAGGACTCCGCTTCAGCCACGCATTCATCGACGAGGGTAGCATAATCGAACTTGGCTTCGATGGCCAAAACTTCGTCTAATTTGGGCATCGTTTTGGGATTAACCGGGGTAAAAATCGTGCAGCAATCCTCAAACGGACGGATGGAAATCTCGTAGGTTTTGATTTTGCGCGCGGTTTTAATGATTTCGATTTTATCGGTCGTCGCTAACGGGCGAAGGACCGGGAGACGGACGACTTCGTTGATGACCGCCATCGAATTGAGCGTTTGGCTGGCAACTTGGCCGACGGATTCGCCGTTGGCTAAAGCCAAGCAACGATGACGGCGGGCCATCTTTTCGGCAATGCGGTACATCATCCGACGCATGATTGTGATGGCGTAACTCTCATCCGAATACTTGTAGATGGCTTCTTGAAGTTTGGTAAACGGTATGACGTAAAGACGGATTTTGCTTTGGTAATGGGTCAAGACATGGAGCAAGTCTTTGATTTTCTCGATCACCGCTTCTTGAGTATAAGGGGGACTGGCAAAGTGGATGGCTTGGACGGTGATCCCGCGGCGCATCAATAAATACGCGGCGACGGGCGAATCGATGCCACCGCTGACCATGGTCATCACTTTTCCGGCAATGCCAAGCGGATAACCTCCGGCGCCGAGAACGGTTTTGGTGAAAATATACGCGGCTTCAAGCCGGATTTCGATGGATAAAAGGATATCCGGTTCATGGACATTGACTTTCCACTCGGTGTTCCGAAGGATGTTGGTCGCCACTTCACGGTTGATCGTGTCGCTGACAAAGGGGAACGATTTGTCAGTGCGGCGCGCTTTGACTTTGAAGGTATGACCGCTTTCTTGACGGATAAGCTCAAGGGATACTTTCTTGAGGTTTTCCATTTCGGCTTCGGTCTTGCATACCAACGAAAGCGATTGGATCCCCGAAACATCTTGAAGACGTTCAAGAATCGGATTGGGATCGACGCCGTTAAGACCGACGTAAATATGGTCGTGCATGACTAAAAAGTTGAGACGCGGCTCAAACTTCAAGGCATGCTTGATGTTGATGGCGAGTTGCTTGATGAAATCTTTTTTGTTTTTGCCTTTGGTGGACAGTTCGCCGAAGCGGACCATGATGTGATCGTATGTATACATAGTGTTACCTGATTTTCTTTAAGATTACGTCGAGTTCATCGAAGAACGTATGGAGTTCCTCAAGGGTGTTTTCTTTACCGAAACTGAGGCGGATCGTATTGCCGGCGATTTGCGAAGATGCGCCCATGGCAAGCAGCACATCGCTTTCCTTGAATTGGCTGCTGGAACAGGCCGAAACCGACGATACCATGATGCCTTTTAAGGAGAGGGCTTCTACCACGACGCTGGCTTTTTTCTGACTCAGCGAGAAGTTGAGAATGAACGGTGAGGCGGATTCGCGGGAATTGATAACGACATCATCCCGACTTTTTAGAATGCGACGCGCTTCTTGGTTTAATTTCAAGGCGGTCTCATAGGAAGCTTTTTGCGAAGCATACGCCAAGCGCAAGGCTTTGGCCAACATCACATGGACCGGGAAATCCGAAGTTCCGCTGCGGAGATCGTCTTCTTGTCCGCCACCGGAAAGAAGCGGTAAGAGCATGACATTTTTGCGTTTGATCAAGGCCCCGCTGCCTTTAAGCCCGTAAATCTTATGGGCGGACATGACGAACATGTCGAGGGCTTGGAAATTCGTTTCGATTTTGCCCATCGCCTGAGTCGTGTCCGAGAAGAACACGGCTTTGGGATATTGATGCACGATTTGGGCGATTTCATCGGTGGGAAAGATCGACCCGACTTCGTTATTGACGCGCATGATGGCGACCAAGATGGTCTCTGAAGTCATGGCTTTCTTGAGGTCGTCGAGACGAATGACACCCTCCGACGTCACCGGAAGGACCGTGAGCGTGAATCCGAAGTGATCACGGAGTTGAAGTAACGTCTGCAATACGGCGGCGTGTTCCACCGCGGACGTAATCATGTGCTTGCCGCGTTTGGCATTGGCCAAAGCGTAACCCTTAATCGCGAGATTGATGGCTTCGGTCGAACCCGAAGTAAAAATCAATTCATCCTCGGGGACGCCCAGTTGAGTCAGGATTTGCTCACGAGCTTTCGCTAAAAGCCGGGCACTTTCCTGCCCGGCGTGATGGATGCTTGAAGGATTGGCGAAATGTTTCGAAAGAAGGGAAACATAGGACGTCAAAATTTCAGAATCAATGGAAGTTGTTGCGGCATGATCAAAATAAATCATGGTCTCTTACGGCCGCTGGTCTCAAGGGCTTGGCGCCGAATTTCTTTGAGAATGTTGCCGGTCTCGACATACGATTTCTCAAAGTTGCCTTCATAGAACATACCTTCGCTTTGGGAAACGAGTTTTTGGATATCGCTGAGGTGTTGACGGTCGCGGTTGACATACACGATGGCATTTTCGGCAAGGACGCTGAGATTGTATTGCGAATCGATTTCATCGAGCAAGACTTGTCCTTTTTCGGTCAATACCAACACATTTTCGTTAATGACTTTGACATCGATCGGGAGAACTTTGAGGGTGCGGTCGATGGCGTCGATGCTGTCATAGCTTTCTTTGAGTCTGGGAGCGATGGTATCCGAATATGCCGGGACATTGAGGTCGCGAAGGATTTTTTCGGAAGTCTTCAAGCGGACATAATAGGTATTGATGAGCTTGAAGGCTTCTTCGGAATCGGTCTTCAGAGATTTGAGATAGTTTTGGAATTCATCCATCGCCATGATGACTTTTTCGCTGGATTCTTTGAGTTCATGCATCTTTTTGACGAGGATCGTATACGGTTGTTTGGTGGCGGAGTGGATGAAGGTATCCAACGTCCGTTTGATGTTGCCGACGGCGTTGATGTCGGTTTGGATTTCCACCACTTTTTTGTCGTAAATCGGATCGACCACATAAATCTTCTTGACGGAGGGAAGATTGTTGGATAAACGGATGAAGCGTTGTTGCAATCCGTTGACGTTGTTGTAAATTGGTTCGAATTCGGCATTGAAGACCGTACGGGCTTCGCGTTCTTTGTCGAAGTTTTGGAAGAATTCATCGATCCGTTCGCTCATCGCGGTGAGTTCCCCGGCGATGCCGCTGGTATCCAATTGTTGCATCCGGAGCGCGATTTTCGAAAGTTGCACCTTCATGTCATCGATACCGCCGTTGACCATCAAGTGATGTAAGGGATAGGCTTGCTTGGCCATCGAATCAAATTCGTTTTTGAGTTTTTCGATTTTTTGAGGAAGAATCGTTTGCACCATGACGCAAAGCGAAGGTAAATCGACAAGAACATTATCCAAAAGGCCCAAAATCTTGGTGACTTTGGGAAGCATCGCCATGGCTTCTTCGTAGTTGGCGCATTCGACATGGCTTTCATAGTCTTGGAAAATATTCTCGATACCGGCAAAGGCTTTTTCGAACGAAGCTTCGACCAGTTTGATTTCAGATTGGTGTTTGCGGAAGTCTTCTTTGACGCGGCGCAGTTCTTCTTTTTGGGCGAGGGAAGCTTGACGGCAATCTTCTTCGGGTTTGATGACCTTGATGAGGTCGCGGTTGAGGGCGTTCACCGCTTGTTCATACGCGGCAACGACCGATTTGTTTTTGGCATAGACATCACGTAATCCGCGTTTTTTCTTGGCGGCGAGCATATCTTTCAACGAGCTGATGGCGAGAATCGCATTTTTATCGTAATTGTCGCGGATATCCTTGAGGCGTTTGAAAAAAGTTTCATGGATTTCGACGTAGAGCAGGTTGCTGCGGGAAATGATTTCGATGCGTTTGATGTATTGGCCGTCTTGGCCGATCAAAAGGGCATGCAAATATTCATATTTCTTTTCAAGTTCGCGGGTTAACCGGCGATATTTCCGGGTGGTTAAGACGAAGCGGGTGAGCAAATAATAAATATCAAAAAGCACGAAGGCTCCGAGGACAACGATGAGGATAATATTTCCGGGCGTAAAATCAAACAGTGTAATCAAGATCATGGAGAGTGCCCTTTCATTAAAAATTAGTATAACATAAATCATCCGCGTGTAAATTGCCTTAAGGCAAATTGACTTGTTTTTTCAAAACCGGCTTGATAGCTACTAAATCTCTACTAGTTTTCGGCCAACCGGAAAAACTTATCCTGAAAGGATGGTTTTATTTGACTTATGGGGCGAAAGCCGATATATTTGTTACTGCATGTAAATGCAGCATGTAAACACGGCTCGTCCGACGTTCAGAAACCTGTGGCTTAAAGTAACCGATGCTCAATGGTGAAATAATGATCTGAACACCCGGAGTTAGGGGTTTGCACCTATTGCTTTATTTTGCGAATAAAGAAAAGGAGGAAAATATCATGAGATACACTGGATCCAGCTGGAAACGTTCACGTCACCTTGGCTTCTCCACCCTCGAAACGGGGAAGGAACTTGCCAAACGTGCTTACGGTCCTGGCCAACACGGAAACGATCGTAAAAGAAAACCTTCCGAATATGGAAAACAATTGATCGAAAAACAAAAATTGCGCCACTTATATGGTGTCAATGAACGTCAATTCCGTCGTTTGTTCGCCATGGCCAAGGAAAGCAAAGACGTCACCGGTCTCGCCTTCATGCGCATTCTTGAATCCCGCTTAGACAACTTAGTCTACCGGATGGGATTTGCCAGAACCCGCGCGGCCGCTCGCCAACTTGTCAATCACGGTCACGTTACCGTCAACGGCAAGAAGGTCGACATCGCGAGCTACCTCTGCAGCGTCAATGATGTTGTTGCCATCAAAGAAGGTTCGAAAAACATGGTCGTCGTGAAGGCTTCGCTTGAAGGCGTCGCCAGCACCCTCGGTTATGTCCGCACCGACAAAGAAAAAATGTCCGCCGTCTATGTTCGTTTACCCGAACGCGGCGAATTGGCTCAAGACATCACCGAAGCCCAAATCGTCGAATACTACAACCGTTTGTTGTAAGACAAACCGTCTCCCCCACAGAAACGAAAAGCCCGGACTATCCGGGCTTTTTTGTTGCTTTCTTTGATTTAGCGATGGTCGACGAGGAAGTAGTTTTTCTTGCCGCGGCGGATCACGCTGAAGCGGTCGTATAAAGCATTCTTCTTTTCGACGACGAAGTTGACGTCGTTGACTTTTTCGCCGTTGATCATCACGGAGTTACCGGTGATGAATTCGCGGGCTTCGCGTTTGCTAGAGGCGGCACCGATGGAAACAAGCAGGTCAATCAAGGGCGAATCCCCTTCCACTTCTTTCTTCAGGCTGCCGAGGGTATCTTGAAGTTCGTCTTCGCTTAAGGCACGGATGTCGCCGGCGAAGAGGGCTTCGGTCATCTTGATGGCGCGTTCCGCGGCTTCTTCGCCGTGGACGACCTTGACGATTTCAAAGGCCAAGCGTTTTTGCGCCAGGCGGTCTCCCGGATTGGCACTGTGGGCGACGGCGATGGCTTCGATTTCTTCGCGGGTCAGGAAGGTAAAGACTTTGAGGTATTTGATCGCGTCTTCATCGGAGGTATTAATGAAGTATTGATAGAGTTTGTAGGGCGAGGTGAGCTTACGGTCTAAGAACAGAGCACCGTCTTCGGATTTGCCGAATTTCTTACCATCGCTTTTGGTAATGAGGTGGGAGGTCATGACACCGACTTTGGTTTCGTTGCCTTCGACTTTGCGGATGAGTTCCAAGCCCGAGGTTAAATTACCCCATTGGTCGGAACCGCCGATTTGCACGTTGCAACCGTAGGTTTTATGAAGGTGCAGGAAATCGATCGATTGAAGGATCATGTAGCTGAATTCGGTGTAGGAAATACCGGCTTCCAGACGCGAAGCAACGATATCTTTCGCCAACATGTAGTTGATCGGGAAGAACTTGCCGTAGTCTCTTAAATAATCGATCATCGAAAGCTTGCTGAGCCAATCATAGTTGTTGACCAAGATGCCCTTTTTGGGGTCTTTTAGGTCGATGAAGCGGCCGAGTTGGGCGCGGATGGATTCGGTGTTGGCCTTGATGCTTTCATCGTCCAAAAGGTTTCTTTCCTTGGATTTTCCGCTGGGATCGCCGATCATCCCGGTGCCCCCGCCGACGACGGCAATGACGCGGTGTCCGGCTTTTTGTAAACGCATCAAAATGGCAATCATCACGAAGTTGCCGATGTGCATGCTTTTGGCGCTGGGGTCAAAACCGCAATAAATGGTATTGGGTGTGCTGAATAAGTCGCGAATCAAGGCTTGGTCCGAATAATCTTTGATCAGTCCCCGCCAGTTCAGTTCGTCAATGATGTTTTCCATACGTTTTTTTCCTCCTAAATAAAAAGCGCCCTTGGCTAAGGACGCTCATGTAACGTGGTACCACCTTAGTTGCCTTGAAATTTTCAAAGCCACTCGAGAGCGGATAACGGCGCAGCCCGCTTCTATTAAGAAGATGCTCCCAAGGGTATTTCCCCGTGTGTTATGTCGCACCAAACCATAACTCTCTGGATTTAGGGTACTTGACTTGTTCAAAGCATTACTAGTGTATCAAACAAAACCTTTTTTTACAAATGTAAGAAGCGACTATTTCGTGGAAACGCGCGGCAGGTAGTTGCTTTCGAATTTGAAGGACTTTTCGTCAAGTCCGCCATTGAGCAGATCCGTCATCATATCCATGGCTTTCATGCCGACTTGTTTCATATCGATGTGCATCGCGGAAAGTTGCGGACGGGCCATCGAGGCATATTTGGTGCCGATGATGGAAAGGACTTCGACGTCGCCCGGGACGGAAAGACCACTGTCGAGCGCGGCATTGGTCACGGCCATCGCGATGGAGTCGCGGTAGGCTAAGAAGTAACCTTGATGCGTGTTCTTGAAGAACGAGATGAAATCTTGATAGGTTTGACGATAGGAATCATCACAGCTCAAGATGCCATAGGAACGTTTTTCTTCCAAGTGCGATTCGATGAACGCTTTTTCGATGCGTTCGAGCAAACGGCCGGAATTGTGAACGTGCAAGAAATACATTTTCTTGTCGCCGGATTTGAAGTAATTCTTGATGATTTCTTTGATTTTGTGTTCGTAACCGAAGTTGATCGACGCGACTTTGTCGCCGACGATGGTGTTGTTGACCACCACGACCGGGACTTGATACGAGCTGATCTTATTAATATCTTCGACATCGAGTTCATCATCGAAAATGACCGCGCCATCGACGTGCGAGGTGATGACCTTTTCCACGACGCTGAGAGCGTCTTCGCGGGAATGGTTCGTGACAAATAAGGTTAAAACGTAACCTTTGGCTTTGGCGACTTCGGTCATGCCGTTGAGCATGTTGGCGATGTAAACGTAGTTGGCACTGGGAATGACGATACCGATGTTCGTCGTTTTGTTGGTGGCTAACGCTTGCGCAAGAGCGCTGGGTTTATAGCCTAACCGGGCAATCGTGGCTTCGACTTTCTTACGAGTTTCTTCGGTGACGTTGCTTTGTTTGTTAATAACGCGCGAGACTGTGGCTAACGAATAACCGCTGGCTTTGGCGACTTCATAGATCGTTACGCGATCTTTCATGTTGTTCATACTGTTCCTCCTAGGTTTATGGCCTCGGCACCATTATATATGAAAATTTTTTCATGTGTCAATTCATTTACATTGTCATTTTCAAAAGGGCTTTCAAATGCCAATAAAAACGCCCGAAAGTTTCTCGGGCGTCTCATTTTCTGAAAAAATCTAGTAAATAGGATAAGAAACTTTTTCAAGACGAGGATTCGGATAATCCGCGCGGCCTTCTTTAGCCTGCGGTTTGCCATCGAGCATCACGAGGTCGCCGGTGAAGCCAACGCACACGGTGATGAAGGTCGAACCGACTCCGTAAATATCCACCGGGGTATGATGTTTTTCAAAGTCGGCAATCTTTTCGGCGGTAAAGCCACTGCTGACGACAATCTTGACATAATGGAAGCCTTCTTTATCCAGGGCTTCACGAAGCGCGAACACGAGTTCTTTGCAGACGCCGTGAGGATCGAAACCCGAGGTGTCTTTGCCATCAAAGTAATGGTCAATCAACGCTTTGCTGGTGTCGATACGGACAGCGGCTAAAGTTTCCTTTAAATGACGGGCCAATTTTAGGGAATCCGCGACGACATCGTTGTTATAGTCGATGAGCGCGGTGACTTTTTGATCCGGATAGGTCAAATGGTAGAAGTCAGAGGCTTTGATGATATCGCCATCACACACTTGAATCAGCGCATGCGGCATCGTGCCCATCCCTTTTCCGCCCCACCAAGCGCCTTGGGCGTCGGTGCTGACGCAGTTGATGCCGGCCACATAGGTCGCATAACCATCACCCACTTGGGTATGGTAATCGTCTTGACGGTCAGCCATTGAGAACACAGGTTTTCCGTTGGCGACTTTTAAGACTTCACGGACATTGGTGGCAACGCTGCTGCGGCGAGCCAAAATACCATCGATCATGCTTTCCAAAAAGCCGAAGTCTTCATAACGGCCGATGATTTTCAAAACCGGTTCGTTGGCTTGGATGATGTCGCCATCATGAAGCGCCCAGATTTGAAGTTGTTCGGGATGTTTGGCAAAAGTATGGACTAAGGCAATCGCTTCATCCACGCCACAGAGCATGACATCATCTTTGCGTTGGAAGAATTGTAACGTCACCGTGTGTCCGGGGACATAGCGTTTGACGATTTCGTTGGTCTTCAAGAAGTAGTTGGCAGTATAGAAATTCGAGGCGACTTTATCGTCGAATTGGAAGGTCCGATTCGTTAAGCGCGAAATCTTACCTTGCTCTTTCAATTTCACTTCAATTTCCATGGGTGGTTTCTCCTATATATTTAAAGAAGTCTTGCCCCACCGGGGCATTCGCATCGAGGACAATCAAGCCGCGAACTTGCGGGGCATTTTCTAAATGCAGTTCACGCGGGGAACAAAGCATGCCGGAAGAGGCAACGCCACGAAGTTCGGAAGGAACGATTTCGCTGCCGTCAAACATCATCGTACCGGGCATCGCCACGACGGTTTTCATACCTTCGACGACATTGGGAGCGCCACAAACGATATCCAGAACCTTGTCGCCCACGTCGACTTTACAAACATGAAGATGGTCGCTGTCAGGATGTTCTTCGCAGGATAAAACTTTTCCGATTTTAAATCCGCTTTCGTCGATGGCATCGAGCGTTTCGAGTTGAGCGTTACGAAGGATGTGATTAATCACATCGATGAGTTGCTTGGGCGGGAGCAGGATCAGCCCCGTGCTTTTCATTTTCACGATTTCGGAAAAGGAAAGGATGTTGACCCCGATGAGACGGTCTTCTTGGTATAAGGCAACGACATTTTCTTTTTTCTCCACGCGGGTGGGTTTGACTTTTGCATCGATGACGATCATCAAGACATCCCCGATGGTGTGGAAATTATAGAACAGATGAGCTTTCATTGAACGTCTCCTCGTAATTCGGCGATTTTCTTTTCATCCAAATGTTTGAGCATGTAGACAAGCGACTTTTTGGCCGCGTTGTAATCCTCCACATCTAGGATCGTGGAATTGGTGTGGATGCTGCGTGCGCAGAGGCAATGCGTGAGGGTCAAAACACCTTCGCGGTTCTTATGGATTTGTCCCGCATCGGTGCCACCCGGAGAATCAAAGTATTGGCATTTGACATGGGCCTTTTCGGCACAGAGGCGTTGGAAGGCTAAAAGTTCGGGACGGGCAATCATCGTGCCGTCGATGTAACGGAGCAAGACGCCTTCGCCCAATTGGCCGAATTCTTTCTTGTCGCCGCTGCTGTCACGCGAGGGTGAGCAGTCAAGGACAATCGCCATATCGGGGTTGATGAAATAACTGGAGGTAATCGCACCGCGGCAGCCGACTTCTTCTTGGACGGAACCGCCGACATAAAGGTCAAACGGAAGGTCAATGTCTTTGAAGTCGATGAGGATTTCGAGACCGAGGATAATGCCGTAACGGTCATCGAAGGCTTTGCCCAAAATGCGTTCGCCGCCATTGATTTCTTGGAAAGGTCCTTCGACCACCATCATGGCGCCGACATAGACGCCGGCTTTTTCGGCTTCTTCACGGGAGCGGAAACCAAAATCAAAGAGCATGTTTTTGATTTCGGTGGGTTTTTCACGTTCGGCTTCCGTTAATAAATGGGGCGGAACCGCGCCAATAGCGCCGTGGAGATACTCCCCGGATCGGGTTTTTAAGCATACGCGTTGAGCGGTCAAGGTTTGGTTATTCAAACCACCGATGGGGTGGCCTTTGAGCATACCGTTTTTCTCGAGGCTGAGAACGATGAAACCGACTTCATCCATATGGCCCACGACCATCACTTTGGGAGCGTTGGCAAGATTGCTTTTCTTATAAGCAAAAATACTGCCTAAATTATCGGTGACGATGGGATAACCAAGATCGCGATAAGCGGCACGTAAATACGCGGCGATCTCGTTTTCTTGGCCGGAGACGCCGTTGAGTTCGCTCAGAGTCTTAAACAGCTTCCGTTGACGTGGGGTTAGTTTCATGGGTGTGTTCTCCTTTTTGGACAATCAAGCGATTGATGGCAATATGTTGCGCGCGGAATTTGGTTTCATATTCGGTGGGATAATCAAAGGCATCAAGGCCATCGTAATCATGCGTGTATTCCAAGATATCGTAGGCCATGTTGGAAAAATTTTCATAACTGAATTCGAATACGCCAGGATTGGCAGCTTTCAAATAGATTTTCCCGAGCTTTTTCAGCAGCCGGTAATAGGTTCCTAAAACTTTTTCGTTGGTTAAGCGGCGTTTGGAATGTTTTTTCTTGGGCCACGGGTCGGAGAAGTTGAGGAAGATGGCTTGGATCGTTTGCTCGGGGAATAAATCCAAAATCAAGAGGGCGTCGTCATTGAGCAGCATGACATTGGTTAACTTGGCTTCCACCACTTTTTTGGCCGTGATGGCAAGGGCGGTTGAAGATTTTTCAATACCAAGGAAATACGCATCGGGATACTTTTGGGCCATGCCAACGATGAAGTCGCCTTTGCCCGTGCCGATTTCCAAATAGAGCGGCGTCAAATGCAGAAAGGTCTTGCCGCGATCGGAAGTGATTTCGGAAGGGGTCAAGACAACGTCGGGATGTGCGGCCAAATAGGGTTCCGCCCAAGGCTTATGTTTCATTCTCATTGGAGATTTCCCAAAGCGTGGATGGCGTGAGCGTAGATAGCCATGCTCTTTTTGAAGTCCTCGAGATCGATTTTTTCGTTGGCTTCGTGGATATGGTCATTCTTATCGGGAAATTTGCTGCCGAAAGCCACGGTGTTTTGGGCTTCCTTGGCGTAGGTGCCTCCACCGATGGCCATGATTGGCGTAGTCGTATCGCCGGTTTCTTGTTGATAAACACCCAACAAGGTTTTGATCATTGGGCTTTCCGGATCCATCAAAAGCGATCGGGAAGTCGATAAAACGCGCGTCTCACCGGGAGATTTATCGCCGATACGGGCGATGACATCCAAAGGATTGACGGTTTCGGGATAACGGAAGTTGCAAATGAGTGAGAATTCTTTTCCATCGTAAGAAATCAAGCCGACGTTATAGGTCGTGGCGTGTAGTAATTTGGATTCATAGAATTCGTTGAGGGACTTGCCGCTGGGATCAGCATAAAGATTGGCGAGGGTGGTTAAAGGGGCTAGGTCGAACGCTTCGCCTAAGGCTTTGATGAGTTGAACCCCGGCGTTGATCCCGAATTCGGGAATCGAACCGTGAGCGGCTTTGCCTTTGAGGGTCACCACATAGTGGTCTTTTTCTTTTTCAAGAGTGTAAACAAAGCCATACTTCTTTAGGACTTCTTCAAGTGTTCCTTTTTCAGAAAGGGTGGCTTTGGCGAGGTCGATGACGGAGTTTGCCACCACACCGGCTTCAATCGAGAGCACCGGACCGAGTTTGGATTGTAAGCGGGTTTGGTAGTTGGAAATGCCTTTTTCACCGTAGATTAAAGGGAAATCGGCATCGGGAGTGAATCCGTATTTGGGATTTGGACGGCCCAAATGGTGGAAATAGTAATCGAGGCAACGGGAACCTTTTTCTTCGTTTCCGCCGACGACATGACGGACTTGAAAGCCCTTGATGAGGCCTTGGTCTTTCAAAGCTTTGAGGGCAAAGAACGCGGCGAGGCCGGGACCTTTGTCATCGCTGGTACCGCGACCAAACATTTGATCGCCTTCGATGATTCCGCTGAACGGTGAATGTTTCCATTCTCCGGACACGGGTACGACGTCGCAGTGCGAATAAATCCCGATAATGGGTCCTTCGCCATAACTGATTTCGGTGGCATAGCCATCGCAATAATCGACTTTAAAACCTTCGCTTTCGGCGAGGTGGCCGATAAAGCGGAGTGCTTGATAGACGCCTTCTCCGAACGGTTTTCCGGGAGCCACGGTCTTATCGTCATGAATGGAATTGATTTGAACCCATTTTGAGAGTTCGGCCTTAGCTCTTTCGTAGTTGCCTTCGGTGATTTTCGAGTAGTTGATTTTCATAGAGATTCTCCCAAAAAAATATTACGCTTATTTTGCTCTTTTTTCGATGGTTTTCTGACCACTTGCTTTCATTAAAGCAAAACAGATCAGGGGAACGAGGATAAAAGCCACAACCGCTTCAGAAACACCGTTGGTGCCGATGATGGTGCCCATCAGGGCCCAGTAAGTGCTCCCGCTGCCGGCCGCGATGCCAGGACCTTCGAATAAACCTAACATCGTTAAGACTAAAGTGCTGTGAAAAATCGTTAAGACGGCGCAGGACAGAGCGACGAAAATCCAACGCACATAAATGCTTTTGAATTTCCGAAGCAGTTCAAAGAAGAATCCCGCGGCTAAACCGAAGAGAATCCTTGGAACAATGGAGATTAACGGGTTGACGAACATCGCGTCCAAAACGGTGGTCGGCGAGATTAACGCTCTTAAAAAAGACAAAACGCCAAAGGCGAAGCCGAGGACTAAACCGTATTTCCAGCCATAGAGGTAAGCACCGACCAGAACGGGAATATGAAGCAACGTAAACGCGATGACCGGCGTAATTTGAATGAAGCCGATTTGAGGAACAAAGGTCATTAACGTCATCAGGGCGATAAACATGGCCGTCAGGACCATGCTGCGAATTTTCTTGTTACGCATTTTTGGTTCCCTCATTCTTTTGGTAAATTTTTAAAAGGCCTTGAAGCGCTAAATCAGGGATAAAGTTGAAACTATCTTTCAAGGAATCTTTGAAGAAACGACCATAACCACCGGTCAATACCCGTT
Source organism: uncultured Caryophanales bacterium (assembly GCA_937873795.1). Lineage (GTDB taxonomy): Bacteria > Bacillota_I > Bacilli_A > RFN20 > CAG-826 > CALMWE01. The sequence goes on along the minus strand of CALMWE010000303.1, from coordinate 5,831 downwards.
TGCAGGGATAACCGAGTTCTTTTTCAATGTCTTCGGATAACGCTTTGATCATGGCCGAAGTACCGTAGATGGCCCCACTGTTCATGGAGTCGGGGGTATTCTTGCCGATAATCTTTTTGGGTTGTTCTAAAGTAATTTCAGGCAGTTGTGCGGTTCCGCCGATGAGGGCCGAAACGGAGAGTTTGAGTCCGGGAGCGAAAACGCATCCGACGAACGCACCGACTTTGTCCACGACGCAGATTTTGGTCGCAGTCCCAAGGTCCGCAATGAGGACAGGATAACCAAATTGATGGATCGCACCCACCGCATCAGCGACAAGGTCCGCGCCTAATTCGTTGGGGTTATCGATACGGATGGAAAGACCGTTTTTCAATCCTTTGCCGACAATCAACGGGGTGACTCCAAAGGAAGCTTCAATGGCTTCTTTTAAGGCAATGGTCAAAGAAGGGACTACACTGGCAAGGATGCCGCCCCTGAAATCTTCCTTTTTGTACTTTTTATCACTCATGAACGAACTCAGGATAAGTTCGTATTCATCAGAACTTTTCTTCTTATCGGTCGCGGTTCGGAACGTCGAAAGCACTTTGTCATCTTTGAATACCCCGATTTTGATATCGGTGTTTCCCATGTCGACACATAAAATCATAGATTTTCCTCCGCTACAATCTCGTTCACCGAGTATCGTGCGTCTTTATTATAGTCTTTCCGCGCGCGCTTCCGCAAGAATCCTGATTCTTACTTTAATCGTATATGTTTCCGAATTTATGCTAAAATATGTCCAGGAGGTTGTTTGAATGAAAAAGTTAATTACATTATCATTACTTACATTAGCTGCATTTGGTTTAGTGGGTTGTGGCACGACCCCAGTGGATGCCGCGGCTGCCAATGATCGCGTCATCGCCGCGATGTCGAAAATGACGAGTACCGATATGGCTTCCTTTGTCCTTTCGATTGAAGCAGAAGCCAGTGTTTCGGAATCCTTCGATTATATCGATGAAGGCGAAACGGATGAAGAATTCACCGCGTCCGGTTCCGCGTCATTGGAACTTCGCGCGAATGACATCTGGGGCGAAGCAGAAGCGTCACTCCATGCCGAGGTCAGCTTTACCGAAAGCGAGCCTGGGTCTTCGATGTCCATGACCCAAACAGTCAATGGATATTTGAAAGATGGCTATGTTTACGCGGATGGCTCACAAGCGACTGAAATCTTTGAAATCAGTTCCGGTGATGAGACACAAGTCAAATATTTCGTTGGCAACTTAGCCGAAGCGTTAGGAATTTCGTCTGAAGTCACTTCTATTTCCGAAGAAGTCTTCGATATGGAACAACTTCTGCCCTTCTTAACCGACATTGCCGATACCAAAGCCACTGAGAAAAACGGCGATTTGACCGTAACCTACAACATTACGATCGATGACATCGTCAATCTCTACGTTGACATGATGGAGATGCAAGGTGTTGATTTAACCAGCTACACTTCTTCTCAACTCGATGAAATCATGTCTTCGCTCCAAGGCGAAATCGAATCGATGCTGACCTTAACCAAGCTCCAAATCGTGTTAGGCATTTCCGCCGACGGCTACTTCAATAAGTTCTACGTGGATGTCGACCTCGATATCACCAATGAAGCGACCGAATACGATTACAGCGCCGGTTCTTACGTTGCTTATGCAACCAGCGAAATCTCGATTGCGGGATTCGTTCACATCGATCTGACCGACGTCAACAAAACGGTCGCCGTGACTTTCCCGGATGACCTTGATGACTACGTTGAAGTTTCCAATGAATTAAAGTAATCCATTAAAAAAGAAGGAGCGGTTCGCCACCGCTCCTTTTTGTTTGCTTAGATTGCGACAATATTGACGATTTTGCCTTTAACGACAATGACCTTTTTAATCGTTTTCCCTGCAGTATGCCGTTGCACTGCTTCATCGGCTAATGCCACTTTTTCCATGTCCGCTTCGGAAATGTCCGAGGGAACTTTCACGGAATTGCGCAATTTACCGTTGACTTGCAGGGCAATTTCGATTTCGGACTTGATCAGCTTGCTTTCTTCGTATTTCGGCCAGGGTTGATAGACGATCAAATCTTTATGACCGAGCATGGACCACAGTTCTTCACCGAGGTGCGGCGCGATGCAGGAGAGCATCTTCACAAAGCCTTCAAGATACGGAATACAGATGGATTTGGCACGGTAGACTTCGTTGGTAAAGATCATCATTTGCGAAATCGCTGTATTGAATTGGAGATGTTCGTAGTCATCGCTGACTTTCTTCACGGAGTAGTGATAAACGTAATCGAGTTCACCGCTGGAGGTCGGACTGAACTTGGATGTGAATTCGGGTTCGGTGAAAATCCGGTACACACGGTCAAGGAAACGTTTCGAACCGTCGAGACCGCTATCGGACCACGGTAGCGAGGCTTCCAAAGGTCCCATAAACATCTCATAAAGACGCAACGTATCAGCGCCGTAATTTTGGACGATATCATCGGGATTGACGACGTTACCGCGGGATTTGCTCATTTTTTCACCGTTGGAACCGAGAATCATGCCTTGATGGAACAGGCGTTGGAACGGTTCGGGTGTTTTGACAACACCCAGATCGTAGAGCGCTTTGTGCCAGAAACGGGCATAGAGCAAGTGCAAGACAGCGTGTTCGGCACCACCGATGTAGAGGTCAACCGGCAACCAGTGTTCGATCAACTTGGGATCGGCAATGGCTTCGGTATTTTTGGGATCCAGATAACGGATGTAATACCAGCACGAACCCGCCCATTGCGGCATCGTATTGGTTTCGCGGGTCGCAGGTTTTCCGTCATAGGTCGTATGCAACCATTCGGTCGCGTGAACCAAGGGTGATTCACCAGTACCGCTGGGTTTATATTCTTCCAATTCGGGAAGGACCAAAGGCAAATCTTCTTTGGCAAGCGGATAGACTTTGTGGTCTTCATCAATCGCCACCATCGGGATGGGCTCACCCCAGTAACGTTGACGGCTGAAGAGCCAATCGCGGAGCTTGAAGTTAATTTTGCGTTTTCCGTGTCCTTCTTTTTCCAAATGGTTGATCATCGCTTCTTTGGCATCGGCCACGTTCAAGCCATTCATGAATTCGGAGTTGATGTGTTTGGCATCATCGACGAATGCGTTTTGAGAAATATCGCCTTCGAGGACTTGAATCATCGGAAGATCATACTTTTTGGCAAACGCATAGTCGCGTTCATCGTGAGCGGGAACCGCCATCACGGCGCCGGAGCCATACGAGGCAAGGACATAATCGGCGACCCAAATCGGGACCTTTTTGCCGTTGACGGGGTTAATGGCGAAAGCACCGGTAAAGACGCCGGTTTTATCTTTATTGAGTTCGGTCCGTTCCATATCGGATTTGACCGCGGTCATCGCAATGTAAGCATCCACTGCGGCTTTTTGTTTGGGCGTGACGAGATCATTCACCAAGGGATGTTCGGGCGCCAAGACGCAGTACGTGCATCCAAAAAGTGTATCCGGACGGGTAGTGAAAACAGTGAATTCATGGCTGTTTTTGGCTACTTTGAAAGTGATTTCGCAACCTTCGCTTTTGCCAATCCAGTTCTTTTGCATTTCAAGCGTCGAGGTCGGCCAGTCCAAACCTTCCAAACCTTTGAGCAGTTTGTCGGCGTACTCGGTAATCTTGAGTACCCATTGTTTCATCGGTTTACGGATGACGGGGAAACCACCGACTTCGGATTTTCCGTCGATAACTTCTTCGTTAGACAAAACCGTGCCCAAAGCGGGACAGAAGTTGACGGGCTTTTCTTCGACATAAGCCAGGCCCATATCGTAGAGATTCAAGAAGATCCATTGGGTCCACTTGTAATAGTCGACATCCGTGGTCGCGATTTCACGGTCCCAGTCGTAGCTGAAACCAAGCATTTTGATTTGGTCACGGAAATGATCAATGTTTTTCTTCGTGAACGTTCCAGGGTGTTGGTTGGTTTTGATTGCGTATTGTTCGGCGGGCAAACCAAAGGCATCCCAACCGATGGGGTGAAGGACGTTAAACCCTTGCATCCGTTTCATGCGGGCGACGATGTCGCTGGCGGTATAACCTTCCGGGTGTCCCACGTGGAGGCCTTGGCCCGAAGGATAGGGAAACATATCAAGGACGTAGTATTTGGGCTTGGAAAAATCATGCGTATCGCATTTGAACGCTTTTTTCTCATCCCAGACTTTTTGCCATTTCTTCTCAATCGTCAGATAATCATAACCCATAAGTTTTCCTCCTAAAAAAATAAAAACGCCCTCTGTAAGGACGCTTGCGCGCGGTACCACCTTAATTTACATCCCATGATGTACGCTCAACGCCTTTAACGCGGGACTGCGGAACAAACCGTAAAGCTGAGATTCGTTTTGTGTTTATCGCTTTGCATCACATCCGCGACTTTCTATAAAACACGTCAACGATTAGTGCTTCTTTGTCATAAGTAGTTTAACACCGAAGAAGATATTTCGTAAAGAAAAAGCCAATAAATGAAACTGGTTTTTCCGTTTGCAAATGAAACCCGTATATTTTATCAATAATTTTTTTTAAAATCCTTTTCACATTTTTCCAATTCAAAAGAGAACTAAAAAGGTGGGGTATCGAAACCTTTAGGAACCTTCTTTGTTACTATGCTGTGCTCAATACTTGAAAACAATGAAAGAAAAACAATTTGCCGATAATCACTTGAAAGCATCGCTAAAGACTTTTTCTGCTTGAGTGCCTTTCACAAGATTAAGAATCATTCTTTCTCTAAAGGCACTATATTCAAAAACAAGATGATTTGGATTCGCGCTAGAAGTTATTTCAATTTTGAAAAAATGGGGTCTTCCATACCAACGTTTCGATACCCTGCATTGAATAATCTGTTCAAATTTCCATTCCGTAATTTTGCCTTTATTCTTAGTCCAAAACTTGTTTTTATCAATGTAAACTGCGGAATTCCAAGTGACCAAAGAAAATATGAATGAAAAAATTATGACCAACAGTAATGCTAAAAACGGAACCAGATAATGGCTTTCAAATTTACCGTAGAAAAGGTAGGAAAGATCGAATATAAGAACAACGAGATGAATTAAAAGCGTAATGCCAATGTTTTTATACCATTTGATCATCTTTTTTCCATTCTTCATAACAAACTCCTATTCGTTTTTATAAAACGAACCTATCGTTCCTATTATCGCACCCACAAATGCACCTCGATATGATAGAAGCAGTTGCAAAGTAACTGACTTAAATAAACTTTCCCCCATAGCTTTCATAGCAACTCCAGGAAGTATATCTGTTGCAAATGCAAATACGGCACACCAACTAGCCTTTTTCCAGTTTATGCCATTCCAACCTTTATCAATAAAATCGGTGGTGACTGAGCCGATAAAACCACCCAAAGTGGCTCCAACAACTGGGACAAACCCAGCCAGTGCGCCACTAATTTGCCCTCCTACCCAACCAGCAACGAATGTCCCTCCAGACCTTTCATTCATAAATCCGTTAATTAATGAACCGGTTCCCATTCCAATCAGTGTCATTCCTATAGGCCCACCAACACCGATAGCTATTAGGACAACGCCACCAATGATTTCAAGTGAAGAAGCGGCTATCATTCCAATTTTTGCCCAATCCCAAGTTGAGGGATTCCACCATTCGGGATTCTTTCCAGTCATATCTGCCTTCATTATTGGATTATTCCAACAATACGAAAAAAGGTTTATTCCTTCAGGTGAATCAACTGTGAGATACTTGGGGCTATCGGCGTTCAACCATCGGCACCACTCAGGGACATAATACCGGGAATGGCAGTAGTACATCATCGTC
>CALMWE010000302.1 GCA_937873795.1 uncultured Caryophanales bacterium | reverse complement strand
GCCGTCCGTTATGTCGTCGAACAAGAAGACGGACCCGCGCATGCCCGTGTGTTTACCGTCGCCGTCGTTTATAACGACACCATCTTAGGTCGAGGCGTCGGCAACTCCAAGAAAGAAGCCGAACAAAAAGCGGCTCAAGACGCACTCAGCAAGAAGGCTATCTAAATGGGCTTATTCGCATTCTTAAAACAAAAACTCGCAGGAGTCAGCAATAAACAAAAAGACAAATACGTGGTGGGCATGGCCAAGTCCCGCCACCACTTTGCCGACCGTCTTAAAGCCTTAGGGGCGCGCTACCGCGAAGTCGATGATTCCTATTTCGAAGAACTCGAACAAATCCTCATCGAAGCCGATGTCGGCGTCACCCTTGCCTTAGACATCATCGACGCTACGAAAAAAGAAGTCCGTACCAACAACATCACCGATCCTTCCGCGATCAACGAATTGCTCGTGGACAAGATGTTCGTGGGTTATGCCCAAAGCGGCAGCGGCATCGTCAACGAAATTAGCTTCAAACAAGGCCGCCCGACGGTTTTATTGGTCGTAGGTGTCAACGGAGTGGGTAAGACCACAACGATTGCCAAATTGGCTAAAAGGTACCAAAACCAAGGCAAGTCGGTGCTCCTCGTCGCCGGGGATACGTTTCGGGCCGGCGCGGTCGAGCAACTCGGCGTCTGGGCCAAGCGCCTTGGCGTGGAGATTGTCACCGGGTTAGAAAACGGCGATCCTTCGTCGGTGGCCTATGACGGCATCCGTCAAGCCATCGATAAGAAAATCGACTTAGTTATCGTCGATACAGCAGGAAGACTTCAAACCAAAGCCAACCTGATGGCGGAACTTGCCAAAATGCGCCGTGTCATTAGTAAAGAAATCGAAGGCGCCCCCGATGAAGTGTTTTTAATCATCGACGCCACCACCGGTCAAAACGGGGTCGTGCAAGCCAAAGCGTTTGCGGAAGCCACCGGCTTAACCGGCATCATCGTCACCAAGATGGATGGAACATCCAAAGGTGGCATCATCTTAGCCATCCGTGATGAACTGGGCATTCCCGTCCGTTTCATCGGCTTAGGCGAGAAGATGGATGATTTGACGGAATTTGATTTGGACCAATATTTGTATGGTTTGTGTCTGGGAGGCGAGTAGTTATGGGTTTATTTACGTCATTATTGATTTGCTTAGCCATCAACTTTGGCGTTTCGATTCTGTTGTCGAGTTTAGGCGTGCAGATTTATATCATCGACATCGTCACCAACTTCGTATTGGCGTTGGTATTTTCGATCATCAACTTTAGAAAAGATCCGGAAGGAATGTTGCGGAACCCGCGGTTCCATAAGAGCTTTGCGACGTTATTCATCGTGTTGCTCGCGGTGACCTTCATCCTGGGGTATTTATTATGAACGATTCCCTGAAAACATTCTCCCGGGTCAATGACCTCTTCGCCAAATACGGCGAACTGCTGACGCCCAGCCAAAAAAACATTATGCGGTCGTATTATGAATACAATCTCTCGCTGAGCGAAATCGGCGAGAATATGAAGATCTCGCGCCCGGCGGTCAGCGATGCGATCAAGAAAAGCACCGCTAAATTGGAAAAACTCGAAGGGAAATTGCACCTCGTTTCCAAAGATAAAAAAATTGCCAGCATTTTAGAGAAAATCAAGGAGGCTGATGCTTCCGAGAAGGCCAAACTTTTCGATGCCTTAATTGCCTTGTTGTAAACCGTTTTGCTGAAACGGAGGAGATTGAATGCATCTTCGATGTACCCGTCGTATGCTAGACTTTCTTAAACCTCACTCAGTCGTGGAGCAAACGACCACCGACTTTTTTTCATGGCACGCTGACTTTCAAATCGTTGCTCGCAAGAAACTTTTCATTTTGATGCATGATCAATCGCGATTTTGCGTTGTGCTTTATGGCCTCCAAAAAAAAGATTTTGAAAATGCTTTAGTTTTTTTTCGCCATGCCATCTATGTCACCATGCGTGCTACGGGATATAGTCATGACCTTGCTTTCCGATACACAAGTGCACTCCAGGACATAACCTATGGTCCAACCCACGATCGGAAATTGGTGGCGCAATTGAATCGTGCGGTTTCAGACATGTGGGCATATTTAGATGACCACCTCGTTATTTCCCAAATGCTTCAACCCGAGGTTGCGGAGAGACTCAATCAAAGTCCAGTCGGTACTAATCATTGGAAAATGGTCCATTTCCCGTATCAAAAAATGTTTGAATACTTAGAAGCTTGGGATGTGGACTCCCATGTTAAAGAGGCGTAATTTATTTACTGGTTTAGCTTGCAAAAAGTTGTTAATCAAGAAACAAAAAACTTGCAAAAAGTTGTAAAAGCAGAAACGTAAAACCTGCAAAAAGTTGCTAAACGGCAACAAAAAACTTGCAAAAAGTTGCTTTTGGTTTTAAAATGTTCTTGCTATATAGGAGGAAGAGCATGCTAAAAAGAAAGATCGAAACAACGCTCGAAGCCTGGCACCAAAAAGAAAAGAAACCCGCACTTCTAATCATGGGTGCCAGACAAGTGGGCAAAACCACTTCAATTCGCCGTTTTGCTCAGCAATCTTACTCCTATTTTCTTGAAATCAACTTCGAAGAAAAACCTTTGCTTAGAAGCATTTTTGACGGGAATCTTGATGCAGATTCAATCTATGAGAAACTGACGGTTGCAGGCTTGGGAACATGGGTTCCTTTTAAAACGCTCTTATTTCTCGATGAAATCCAATCTTGCCCGAATGCCCGTACGGCCATTAAATTTTTGGTTGAGGATGGCCGTTGTGACATCATTGAATCCGGTTCCCTTTTGGGAATTAACTATCATGATGTTTCTTCTTTTCCTGTGGGTTTTGAACGGAAGGTGGAAATGCACTCTCTCGATTTTGAAGAGTTTCTTTGGGCCATGGGCATTTCTCAAGCCACGATTGAAAAAGTACGCCAGCATTATTTATCTAAAACCCCCGTTGATGACTTTTTTCACGCCCGATTGATGGAGTTTTTTCAACGTTATTTAATCGTGGGGGGAATGCCCGCCGTGGTCATCGAGTACCAACAAGGGAAAAACCTTTACGGTGCCCTGGAAAATCAAAAAATGATTGTCGGCAGTTACCGTGACGATATTGCGAAATATGCCGGGAGAAACAAAGCCCACGTCATGGCTATTTTCGATTCCATTCCGGCTCAACTTAGCGAAAAAAACAAAAAGTTTGTTTTAGCAAATTTGGAAGATGGAGCTTCGCATCGTAAGTACGGCGACCCACTTTATTGGCTTCATGATGCAGGCATTTCCGTATTTTGTTACAACGTCTCCCAGATGACACTCCCATTCGAACTGAACCAAAGGCGGAATATTTTCAAGGTTTTCCTAAGAGACACTGGGCTTCTGTCATCCATGTCGCTTGGGAATGTTCAAAAAGCGATTCTTCAGGGTGACCTTAATGTCAATCAAGGGGCAATCACTGAAAACGGAGTCGCCGACTTGCTTTTCAAAAATGGCCACTCCCTTCACTACTACGACGTGAAAGGCCGGCAGGAAATTGATTTTGTGCTTAATAAAGATCAAAAAGTCATTCCTCTCGAAGTAAAATCTGGTCTCGATTCCCATCATCATCCGTCGCTGACTCACCTTTTGGAAAACCCCAACATTACGATTGAATCGGCACTTGTTTTATGCCGCGACAACGTTTCACAAGATGGAAAAGTAACCTATCTTCCGCTTTACATGGCGATGTTTCTTTAAACCATTTCTGACACAAACGTCTACCCAAGGGTTTTGATGGAACCCGGGTTCTGTCTGCGATATAATTGAAAAGTCTGTTTTACCTCTGTTTGTATTTCAAGAAAAGGAAAACCTATGGCATTTGAATCCTTAACCGAACGGTTCCAAAACATCCTTAAAAAAATCAAAGGGCAATCCCGTCTCACCGAAGCCAACATGGACGAGATGCTCAAAGAAATTCGCGTCGCTTTACTTGAAGCCGACGTGAACTTTAAAGTCGTCAAAGAATTCCTCGCCCAAATCAAAGAAAAAGCCGTGGGCCAAGAAGTCTTTGCCAAGCTCAATCCCGGACAAACTTTGGTTAAGATCGTCCACGATGAATTGGTGGTCCTTTTAGGAAGCGAACAATCCGAGATTAAGTACAACACCAATAAACCGACGGTTTTGATGCTTGTCGGCTTACAAGGTTCCGGTAAAACCACGACCGCCGGCAAACTCGCCAAGTACATGAAGGAAAAACTGCATAAGAAAGTCCTTCTTGCGGCATGTGACGTCTACCGTCCCGCGGCTATTGATCAATTACAAACCATCGGTCATCAAATCGGGGTCGATGTCTTTACTCAATCCACCACCCCGGTCGTGATTGCCTCTAAAGCCAGAGACAAAGTTTATAACGAACACTACGACGTCTTAATCCTCGATACCGCCGGACGCTTGCACATTGATGAAACCTTGATGGGCGAACTCAACGCGATGACCGATTCGGTCAAACCCGATGAGACGTTACTCTTAGTCGACGCTATGAGCGGTCAAGACGCGGTCAACGTCGCCAATGCCTTCAATGAAAAACTCAAACTCACGGGCGCCATCATGTCCAAACTCGACGGCGATGCCCGAGGCGGCGCAGCGTTATCCATCCGTCACTTGACCGGGGTTCCCATCAAATGGGCCGGCGTGGGCGAAAAACTGAGCGACCTCGAACCGTTTTATCCCGAACGGATGGCGGACCGCATTCTCGGCATGGGCGATGTCTTAACGCTCATTGAAAAAGCGCAAGAAAACCTCGACGAAAAAGAAGTCAAAAAGACCGCTCAGAAGATGATGGGCGGGAAGTTCGATTTAAACGATATGCTGGCGCAGATGAAACAGGTCCAAAAACTGGGTTCCTTAGGCGGTCTTCTCAAGATGATTCCGGGCATGCCCAAAATCACTCCCGAACAACAAGCCCAAGCGGAAAAAGAAATGAAGAGTTTCGAAGTCATCATCAACTCGATGACTCCTGAAGAACGCGCCAATCCGGATTTACTCAAGAACTCCCGGAAAGTCCGTATTGCCAAAGGCTCGGGCAAAACCCAAGCCGACGTCAATAAAGTCATCAAGAAATGGGAACAATCCAAAGACATGATGAAACAGATGGCGGCCATGCAAAAAAGCGGCAAGATGCCCGGCGGCGGTATGGGCGGCTTCCCGTTTAGATAATCTTTTTTACTTTAATGCAGTAAGGAAGCAATTTCTTTTACTGCAAACAGGGTACTTTCGAATGGAATTTCTTGAGCATATGGTTTTCTTTTTTGAAAACTTTTCCACCAAATTTTCATGGTCTCGCTCCCTTCAATTTGGGCGATTTGATTTTTAATATATGTGGCGTCCAAAGATGTTTTTCGATAAGAAAAAGTTTGAGTTATGGCTTGTTTGAGCAAACTTAAATCGATTCGTTTTTGCTGCATCACAAAGAGTAAAAAGACATCGTAAAAATCTTTGCTGCGGCTATTGAGCGAACTTTTCGAAATGATTGTTTGAAACTTTTCGGCCAACAAGGTTTCAAGATTATATGTTAAGAGTTCCATCGGCTTATCAGTCAAAGAATTTGTAAGAGTCATGAGCATCGGCTTCGGAGTAATGGGATCCCCTGTTGCAATATCCAACGTGATTGGCTGTTGAATGTTTTCGAGGCGAGCCAAGATAAAAAAACGAAAACCACCATATTCATCATCCTCGCGAATAGGCTGAGTTCCAGTCATTTCGAAAGAAATCCCGTCCTCGAGAGATGTTTTACATATTTCACTCACAACTTTCCTTAAATAGTTAATTTCTAACGGAATCCCGGTACACAGAAAATCAATATCATTCGTACTTCGCCGGGCCAACCCAAACACGGAAGTTAAGAAAAAGCCGCCCTTGAAGATAAACTGCCGTTGATAGGAACTTGAGGCTAAACGGAGTAATAACGCATCAAAAAAGAATGTTTGAGTAATGAGGTTAATGGAAACACCCGTGTTTTCACGGGCTTTTCTGGCTTTGTTCATGAAATCGATGGCTCTCATATTCCAAGGACTCCGATAACGTCTTCTACTTTTTTATCGAGTTTCATGATTTTGGCGTATTCTCTCAGCTTTTGAGGATTACGTTTTTCACTTTGACTATAATTTTTGAGAACTTTTGCGAATGTTTCGGGTTCAATCGTTTTTCGATGCTTGAGCAGATCACAAATGCACCGTTCCATATCATAGGCAGTAACCTTTTGTCCAAATGGAGATTCGATTTGAGTCAGGCCAAGTTCGTGAAGACCTTTTTGAATATAATGAACATAAATAGAAAAAGGGGCTTTGATTTTGGTCGCGTTATATCCTTTGTATACCGTAACATCGAAACCCGCAGGTGTCTCGTCACACAGCCCATGGAGATAGAGAGCGGTTTGGAAGGAAAAAACACACCGCCCATAACGATTTTGGAAAACTTGGAACTCGTCAAAAAGACCCTCGCTCGTGGAATAAATCCCTCGTTCAAGGCGGACAAGTTCATTTTTCCGTACCATATCGGTAAGAAACCAAGAAGGTATTTTTTGTTCCCGAAGCATTTTGGACGTAATGACCTGACGATTTTGGTCAAGCATAAATTGAATTTTGTTTCTATTTTTCATGCGATAACTTCCTTCCACGCTTACATAATAAATAAAAGTAAGCACGAAAACAAGTTCTTAATTTCATTTCTGGAGATTTGAGCTGGAAGCCTACCCAAGAAGCCGGTATTTTCTTCTATAAAAGCGAACAAATGATGGTGAAGATGCCGACAACGATCAAATAGATTGAAAAGTATTTGTAGTGTTTGATCGAGAAGCGTTTGAAGATGTAAACCAAGGCTAGAAAGGTAAACAATCCACTGGCCAAGGCGGATAAACCGTAGAGAATGACCGTGGACGATTGGGCTTGCATAATCAGGGAAACATCGCCTAAGGAAAGAATGAAACTACCCGCGGCCACAGGGATGAATAATAAGAACGCAAACTCTTTGGCTTTGTCGTTACTTAATCCGGCGATTTTACCACCACTCATCGTAATGCCGCTACGGGAAATGCCGGGGAAGATACCGATGACTTGGAAAAGCCCTGCAATCAAGGTGTTTTTCCAGGTATAGGTTTCGTTCTTGGAGTCTTTGATAAAACTGATACCAAATAAGATACCGGCGGTGACTAGAAACGCGATGCCGATAAATAGAAGGTTACCGAATTTTTGAGTAAAGAAATCTTCAAATAAATAACCTAACAAAGCAGCAGGAATTGTGGCGATAACCAAGTACACCACGAGCAAGAAATCGTGCTTATAGGTTTTGTCTTTCTTAAAAAGAAAAAGGCAGGTTCCTTTGATCAACCGCCAAATGAGTTTACGGAAGAAGATTACTAACGCCACCAGCGAGGCAAAGTGGACGAAGATGGCAAAGACGTCTTCGTTGCCGGCATTCACGCCCAGAAGCGACTGAAACAGGGCTAAATGGCCACTGCTGGAGATCGGTAGAATCTCCGCAATCCCTTGAACCAAGCCAAGAAAAAGATACTTCAGGCTATCAATGAATGAAGGCATACGTTATTCCTCGCTTTTGATGAATTTATGGCCTTTGGCCAACGCATCGCTTTCCCATTTGCCGGTGGTGCCTTCATCAATCTCTTGAAGAAGTTTCTTATCGGCCTTGGTGAGCGGATGCGCAGAAAACAAATCGGGACGGAATGTACGGGTCAAGCGTAACGATTCTTTTTGGCGCCACTGGGCAATGGCTTTGTGGTTTCCGCTATAAAGGATATCGGGGACTTTATGTCCTTTGAAATCATAGGGTTCGGTATATTGGGGATATTCCAACAGGCCGTTTTCAAACGTTTCTTCACTGATGGATTCGCTGGCAATCGCGCCGTCAAGCAAACGGACCACCGCATCGGAAATGGCCATCGCCGGGATTTCACCGCCGGTGAGGATGTAATCGCCGATGGAAACGAGTTCATCGGCATAGTCGTGGAAGCGTTCATCGATGCCTTCGTAATGGCCGCAGACGATAATCAAGTCTTCCAGATGGGCGTAGGTATGCGCAGTCGCTTGTTTAAAGGTTTTCCCACGCGGAGACATTAAAATGACATGCGAGTTTTCTTTCTTGTGATCAAGCAAAGCATCGACGAGAGGTTGGCATTTCATGATCAACCCGGCACCACCGCCGATTGGGGGCGTGTCGACACGGTTGTACTTATCTTTCGTGTAATCACGGATGTTGACGAGTTTAAAAGACACCACGCCTTTGGCGATGGCCCGTTTGACGATGGAATTCTCAAGGAAGCCTTGGAACATCTCGGGGAACAACGTCAAAATCGTAATGGTCATAGTAAACCCTCCCACACGATAATCACGATTTGCTTTTTCTCCATATCCACTTTTTTGATAAACGCAGGAACAAAGGGAATTAAAATATCCGGTTTGTCTTGCCGACTCACGCGAAGCGATTTTTGGGCACTGTATTCTTCGACCTTTTTGACATGGCCCAACACGGTTCCTTGTTCATCCACCACATCACAACTTTCGAGGTCGCTGTGGTAATAGGTGTTTTTACCTAACGGTTTGGAATCTTTTTCGATTTGAACGAGATAGCCGATCAACTTTTCAACTTGGGTAGCATCCGCATATTCGGTAAAACCGACAAAATCGATGTTGCCGGCGGCATGATAGCTTTTGACATGGACGGGAATTCTCTCCCCGGTTTTTTCATTCCATAAGAAAAGGGCTTTGCCCCGTTTGTAACGAAGCGCGCGAAAGTCGCTGGACGAAAGGACTTTGACTTCGCCTTTGAGGCCAAAGACTTTGACGACAACGCCGAGGGTTAAGAAATCCATGGGAAATCCTCCGTAACTCATTATAAAAGAAAAAGGGAGTTTTTACTCCCCTTGTTTTTCTTCTTCGAAACTTTCGAACTTGAGGTGAACGCGGCGACCTTCCGATTTTCCGGCAACGCCGATGACTTCGCGGAGCGCGTCAGCGATGATGCCGCGGCGACCGATGAGGCGGGCGGTGTCTTCCGATTCGGCAACGATGAGCAAGACCAGGTCACGGTCGGAGTCGCTGGGCAACTCGCGGATCATGATGGCGTCTTTATGTTCAACGAAGGAATCGATGAAGGCGTGGATTACTTGCTCGTAATCCATACTATTTACCTTCTTTGCTGGCGGGTTTCTTGGATTCGGCAAATTTGGCGATGATGCCTTTTTTGCTTAAGATGGTGCGTACGGTATCGCTCGGTTGAGCGCCAAGTCCGAGCCATTTGAGGGCTAAAGCTTCATCGATGACGGCAGCTTCGACGCCTTTGGCGGGATCGAAAGTTCCGACTTGTTCAATGAAACGGCCATCGCGGGCAAAACGGCTGTCGGCAGCGACAATGCGATAGAACGGATCTTTGTGACGACCGATACGGGTCATCCGAAGTTTGACTGACATGGTGTGGGTTCTCCTTTTCTTGTAACGGGTATAGTTTAGTTCATGAAATAGGTGGTGTCAAGCAAAAATACTTAACAGTATCAAAAAATATTGCCTATGCTATAATTTTAACGAAAGGGACCCACTATGATCTATACCCTGACATTGAACCCATGCCTCGATTACACGATGCGTTTACCCACCGTGACGTTTAATGGTGTCAACATTGCCCGTACGAGCATCGTCCATGCCGGGGGTAAAGGCATTAACGTCTCCATCGTTCTGGCCCGCCTTGGTTTAGCCAATACCGCGATGGGCTTTTTAGGCGGAAAAACCGGCGCTTCGATTCTTAATGAAATTCAAAAAGAAGGCGTCACGCCCGAGTTCGTCATCATCTCCGAAGATTCGCGTATGAACTTCAAGATTACCGACGATGAAGGCAAGACCACCGAGATCAATGGTTTAGGCCCTGATATCGCCGAACGCGAACTCAGCGAACTCTTCCGCAAACTTAACGAAATCCAGAATGGCGACTTCCTCGTTATTTCGGGTTCCGTGCCTCCCAATGTGCCCTCTGATATCTACGCTCAAATATTGAAATATTTGTCGTTCAAGAAAATCAAGGTCATCGTCGATGCCCGAAAAGAGCTATTGAAAGCCACCCTACCCTATCATCCGTTCTTAATCAAACCCAACATCAATGAAGTTGCCGAACTCTTTGATATCGAACTTCCCCCAGGTGCGTCATTACCCGATGAAGACCTCGAAGAATGCATGGAAGAATTATTGTCCATGGGTGCCCAAAACGTCATCATTTCGATGAGCGGACGAGGCGCGATTTTCATGGGGCAAGACCGGAACGCCATTCGCATGGCCGCCCCTGAAGGAAAAGTCGTCAGTGCCGTCGGTGCGGGCGATAGCCTCATTGCCGGTTTCTTAGCCGGATATGTCGAAACTAAAGACTTCTCCTATTCGCTTCGTCTCGGTTTAGCCTGTGGTTCCGCCACCGCTTTTACTTCTTGGTTGGCCACGGCTGAAGACATCGAAAAGCTGCTTTCGAAGTAAAAATGCCGCTTTCTGCCGATTTTGAATTGGTCCTTGCAAAGGCCTCGTGCATTTGTTAGAATAACAAAGCGTTTAAAGCGCTATAGATGATCCGCTGCCGTGTCACTACGGGTATGAACATCCGAAAAAAATTACTGCCAACAGGAGCGTGATACTATGAACAACAAGTTAGTTAACGAGATCACAGCGTCGCAAATCAAGAAGGATGTCCCCGAATTCAATACCGGCGACACCATCATTGTTTCCGTCCGCATCATCGAAAACAACAAGGAAAGAATCCAAGCCTTCCAAGGTGTTGTCATCCAACGTCGCGGCTCGGGCGTCAACAAATCCTTCACCGTTCGCAAAATGTCGAGCGGTATCGGCGTTGAACGTACTTTCCCCGTCAATTCACCCACGGTCGCCAAGATCGAAGTCGTGAAAAAAGGTAAAGTCCGTCGCAACAAGATTTTCTACCTCCGCAAACGCGCAGGTAAATCCGCCCGGATCAAAGAGGTTCTTTAATTTAGTGACAAAAGGTTCCGAAAGGGACCTTTTTTGTTGCCTTGAATCTCCAAAGCTTTATTGCGGTAACACTCATAAGTGTTATAATTTTTATTTAGGGGGAAAAAGGATGTTAGAACCCAAAACGAAGCTAAAAATAAAAAAAGCCTTTTCGGCGGTCTTGAATGTTATCTTCGTGACCTTCATGGTTTTGGGCTGCGTTCTTATTTTCCACAACCTCTATTTCACCCCGGTAAAAATTGTCGGTTCATCGATGTACCCGACATTGAATGACAATGATTTCGGCGTCATGGACACCCATAGCTCCCGAATCAGCCGGTTAGAGAGATTCGATATCGTCATCATTAACTACCCTTTGGGTAGCGACTACTTTATTATCAAACGCGTGATTGCCCTTCCCGGAGAAACCGTCAGCATTGAAACCGCGACCGGAGATTTGACCGTGGACGGAAATGCCATCGAACAACCGTTCATCACAGACACCGTGAAAACAAGAACCTGCAATCAAACCGCCGGCATCGCGTGCAATACTTCGAAAACCTTAACCGAAGACCAATATTACGTCCTCGGCGATAACCGCGGAAATTCCACCGACAGCGAACATGGTGTCGGATTGATCAGTGTCGAACAACTCAAAGGTGTCTTATTTGCCATCGAAGGCGTTTGCCGTGAAGATGGTTCGACCGCCAGCGATGGAGCTCACTTGAAAACCTGCCCAACCCGAAGCTACCGTTGGCCGACCTTCTATTAATAGGAAAAGACCATGGAACAGAAAAACATTCACTGGTTTCCCGGACACATGGTCAAAGCCCTTCGCGAAATCGAAGAGCGGATGGCCGTTGTCGATGTTGTCATCGAAATATGCGACGCTCGGGCCCCTTTTGCCAGCCGAAATCCCTTTTTGGCGGAAATCCGTCCCAATAAGAAGCGTCTTTTAATTTTGGCTAAAGCCGATTTGGCCGACCCCAACGTTTCCGATCGTTGGATTCGTTATTTTGCTTCTCAAGGCATCCCTGCGCTTGCTTTAGACATTAAAAACAAGCGGATTGTCTCTATCCTCCAAGAAGAAGTCAAAAAACTTGTCGTCGAGAAACGTGAACGCGAAATCCGTAAAGGCATGCGCCCTCAACCGGTCCGCGCTATGATTCTTGGCGTTCCTAATGTCGGAAAGTCAACCTTAATCAATACGTTGGCCAACCGAAACGCGGCAGCGGTGGAGAACCGCCCGGGTTTGACCAAGGCTCAGCAATGGATTAAAGTCGGAAGCGATTTTGAACTGCTTGACACTCCAGGGATTTTGCCTGCCCATTACGAAGAAAAAGAAGTGACGATGCGCCTGGCGGCACTTGGCGCAATCAAACTGGAAATCCTTCCTTTGCATGAAATTGCGGTGTTCATTCTTCGCTTCATGATTAAGAAACGTAAACAAGGTCTTTTGAGTCGTTATGAACTGAGCGAAAACGACCTGTCCGATATCCCCAATTTATTCACTCTCATTGCCTCAAAAAGAGGTCTTCTGACAGGGGGCAATCCCGATATGGACAAAGCGGACATTTCAATTATTGGCGATTTTCGTAACGGGTCGCTCGGACGTATCAGTTTGGAAGAGCCCACTTTATGAGTTTGGATTACGAGAATCAATACTATTCTGACCAAGTTCACTTCATTGCCGGCTGTGATGAAGCAGGGCGTGGTCCGCTCGCGGGTCCGGTCGTTGCGGCAGCGGTTATTCTGCCTGAAGGATACTCCAATCCTTTGATCAACGACTCCAAGAAAATGACCGATAAAAAACGTCGTGACGCTTTTGTCCAAATCCAAAAAGACGCTATTGCCTTTGGAATTGCAGTGATTTCTCCTCAAGAAATTGACAAGATCAATATTTATGAAGCTTCCCGCCTGGGCATGATGCAAGCCTTAGAAAACATGAACCACCGTTTTGATATGGTTCTTACGGATTGCATGCCCTTGCCTAAAATTCATCTTCCCGTGGATTCGATTGTGAAGGGCGATGCCAAAGCCCAATGCATCGCTGCCGCGAGCATCTTGGCCAAAGTCACTCGGGACGATTTGATGTTGAAACTTGATCAACAATATCCCCAGTATCTCTTTTGCAAACATAAAGGCTATCCCACCAAGGAACACATCGAATTGTTGAGAAAGAATGGCATAATCCCCGGCATATATCGCCTGACCTATGGACCTGTGCGGGATATAATGAACCAGGATTTGCGTCTCTTTTAATAAAATAAGGATAAGAAATCAAAAACGCCCCCTACTATTTGTTAAGGTGGTGTTTTTTTATGATAACTGGAAGAGATGTTGTGATATATTTTGCAGTCAAGTATGCAGGTGATTGGGCGAAGATCTACGAAGCGATGCAGAAGCGGGAAACTTTTCAGGAAGAAGATGTGGTGGCTGCTACGGCGTCACTTCGTTGCAAGGTGGTTACGATTATTGACGACGCCTATCCAACCGGATTGAAGAAGATCTACAAGCCTCCCTTTGCTTTGTTCTATTACGGAAATCTCGATCTTGCCTATGATATCGATAAGTCTCTGGCCGTCATTGGAAGTCGGGACAGTGGACCTTATGGAATCAAAATGACGACGCAAATTACGACTCAACTGGCTAAAGCGGGTTTGACGATTGTATCCGGATTGGCAAAAGGGATTGATGCCACCGCGCATTGGGCCGCCATTAATGCAGGTGGCAAAACCATTGCCGTCTTGGGCAGTGGCATTGACCAATGTTATCCAAAAGAAAACCGTGAGTTGTACACGTTGATTAAAAGTGACCATTTGCTGCTAAGCGAGTATCCGGGCGAAACAACACCCGATAAAGAACACTTTCCTTGGCGTAATCGTATCATCGCAGCCCTCTCCAAAGGCGTTTTCGTCAGTGAGGCTCATAAACGCAGTGGAACCCTGATTACGGTCGGATACGCTCTTTACCTCGGTCGTGAGGTCTTTGTGTTGCCTCATCCCGCGGATACGGACACGAGTTGCAATCAACTGATCAAAGACGGTGCGGTTCTCGTTGAGAGTGCTCAAGACATCCTGGACGAGCTCAATCAAAACATCGGAAAGAGCAAAGTTGATACCAATGACGAAAGCGAAAAAAATGTTATTTAATATTAAATAAAGATATAGGGGATAGTTAAATCAATTGACAAAGGTATTTTTTGGATGATAATAACTAGGTGCAAAGGAAAGAACCATGAAACTAGTCATTGTAGAATCCCCGACAAAGTGTCACACCATCGGCCGCTATCTCGGCGATGAATATAAAGTCGTTGCCTCTTTGGGACATGTACGCGATTTGGCCACCAGCGGTAAAGGTGGACTGGGCGTAAATGTCGAAAAGGACTTTTTGCCGACCTATGTCATCAACCCCGAAAAACGTAAAGTCGTTAACCAATTAGAGAAGGAAAAAAAGGCGGCTGAAGAAGTCATTCTGGCAACTGACCCGGACCGTGAAGGTGAAGCCATCGCATGGCATCTTTCGCAACTTTTGAAACTGGATCCGGAAAAAACCAAACGCCTCGAATTCCATGAAATTACCCGCACTTCGATTGAAGAAGCCATTAAAAATCCTGGCAAAATCGACTTAAATCTCGTTTCCAGCCAAGAAACACGGCGCATTCTCGACCGAATCATCGGTTTTAAACTAAGCAGTCTTTTACAACGCAAAATTAAATCCCGCTCGGCTGGCCGTGTACAATCGGTCACTTTGAAGCTGATCGTTGACCGTGAAAAAGAAATCCGTGCATTCGTCCCGGAAGAGTTCTGGACGATCTCGGCGGATCTTCACATTGGCGATAAGGTCATCACTGTTGATTTGGATTCCGTTGATGGCAAAGCCGCTAAGATTGCGGACGAAGTTACTGCTCAAAAGATCTTAGCCAAGATGCCCAAGCAACTTTCTTTAGTGGAAATCAAAAAGACTTTGAGAATCAAAGAAAGCAAGGAGCCGTTTACGACTTCTACCTTAGCTCAAGAAGCTTTCAATGCGTTTAAATTCAAAACGAAAAAGACCAGCATTATCGCCCAAAAACTTTATGAAGGTATTGCCATTGGCGATGAAGTGGTTGGCTTGATTACCTACATGCGTACCGACGCTACGCGTTTATCTCCGACTTTCGTTAGCCGTGCCCAATCTTACATCCTTGAAACCTTTGGCGAGAAGTACCTCGGTAAAGTGAAAGCCGAAAAAGAATCGGTTGCGATGCAAGACGCTCACGAAGCCATCCGTCCGACGAGCAATCACCGGACCCCGGAAAGCGTTCGCCCCTATTTAGCACCCGATGAGTACAAGCTTTACAAATTGATCTATGATCGTGCGGTTGCATCTTTAATGCCGGCCAAACGTGAAGAAGTCACCGTCTACCGTTTCGGCGGAAATGGTTTGGTTTTCAAAGCCGATGGCGTCGTAACCCTCTTTGACGGTTATACCCGCATCTACGGCGATACCGAAGAATCCAAAGCCAAACAACTGCCGTTAGCGAACAAAGATGACGTTTTTGCCGCTGAAAATGCGACTTCAAAACAACATTTCACCGAACCGCCCTCACGGTATTCCGAAGCAAAGGTCGTTAAATTGATGGAAGAAGCCGGCATCGGCCGTCCGTCAACCTACGCCGCCACCATCGAAACTTTGAGCGCACGCAAGTACGTTACGAGCACAGGCGGTTATCTTAAACCGACACCGCAAGGTGAAATCACTGTGGCCAACTTAGAAAAATATTTCCCCCAATTCATGGATGAGAAGTATACCGCTCAAATGGAAGAGCAACTCGACGAGGTCGTCAACGACGGCGACGTTCGCTTGAAGATTTTATCGGATTTCTATTTCCCGTTTGAAGAGCAAGTCAAGAAGGCTTACGAAGATATGCCCAAGAAGCATGTTGAGCTGCTTGAAGAGAAATGCCCGGTCTGCGGAAGCCCGCTGGTTGAGCGAGATGGAAGATACGGACATTTCATTGCCTGTTCCGACTATCCAAAATGCAAATATATCAAGAAAGATAAAGCCCCTGCCACCCCTACCGGTGCGATGTGCCCCGAATGCCATAAACCGTTAGTCGAGAGAACCGACAAAAAAGGCAAAAAGTTTGTCGCTTGCTCGGGCTATCCCAAGTGCCACTACATCGAAGGACGTATAACGGCTGAGCATGATCACGATAAACCGCATGGTCATACACCGTTTGTCCTGAGTGAGGCTGACAAGACCACGCCTTGCCCCGACTGCAAAGATGGTTGGTTGCTTAAGAAAAAAGGAAAATACGGAGAGTTCCTCGGTTGCAGCAATTATCCGAAATGCCGCCACATGGAGAAGATCGCTAAAGAAAAGAAGTGAGA
>CALMWE010000301.1 GCA_937873795.1 uncultured Caryophanales bacterium | reverse complement strand
AAAACTGATTGGCATGGATTTCGTACGCTTGGCTTTGGAACGGGCGGCCACCGCGCATGAGGCTTCGCAAATCCTCCTTGAGCTTCTAGCCAAACACGGTCAAGGCGGTAATTGTGGTTTTGATAAACCTTTTTATTACGATAATTCTTACCTCATCAGCGATAAAACCACCGCTTATATTTTGGAAACCTCCGGGAAAAACCATCAGCTTCGGGAAGTCGCCCACAATGGCAACATTTCCAATCGGTTGTCGATCAATGACGACCAATTCGCAAAGAAAAATACCGAACCCATTTTTACATTTTTCTCAGGGTCTTTGAACCGTCAAAACTGTGTCTCCAAGGGACTCGAAGAAACGAACGATTTATCCGTTTCGGGAATCATGGATATTCTTCGTTCCCACCGTCATCAGGACGAAAGACATCTTTTTTCCAAAGGAAGCGTGAAAAGCGTCTGCATGCATAAGAGTCTTTTAGGTGACCATACGACCGGAAGCATGATCGTAGAAAGCCGAAAGGATGGTATCGACACAATCTGGATGACGGGATGTTCAACGCCGTGCCTTTCTATATACAAGCCCTGCTTCTTCGGAATCATTACCGCACCGGTTTTTGAAACTCGCGAGGAAAGTCTTGCTTACTGGTTACAAAGGGAATACCTGGTTCGTGCGGTTTACGCCGGTCTTATTGATGTCACGGATTATCGCACGAAGCGCGATGCCTTGCAAAAACAATTCCTTGAGGAGGAAGATGCATTATTCAAAGCAAAGCCCTCCAAAACCGAACTCAAGGAGTTTGCTCTACGGTGTTCACAAAGTGAACAAGCTTTTGTCGACCAATACCAAGCCCAAATCGAACGAATCAAACAGGAAACTACCCATTTACCCAGACTTTGGAAAAAGAAAACACACGTTTTGGGTAAAAACGTTTTCGAAAGGGATTTAAAAAGGCGGATATCTCATGAATAAAGCCATCATTATCCCCGCGTCATTTAAAGGGACATTATCCAGCCAAGAAGTCGGTCACTACATCGAAGAAGGAATCCATGCCGTTTTTCCAAAATGCCAAACGGTCCGTATTCCAATTTCGGATGGTGGCGAAGGATTCGTGGATGCCTATTTGTATGCCTTCAAAGGTAAAAAAATCTTTGTGGAATCTTCGGGTCCTTATTCCGAAAAAATGGCAGGTTTCTATGGTTTGATCAACGACCAAACGGCCGTTTTTGAAATTGCCTCCAACGCCGGGCTTCCTCTGGTCAAGGGTAGAGAAACTCCTTCACTCACCACGACGTACGGAACTGGAGAAGTCATCCGTACCGCG
>CALMWE010000300.1 GCA_937873795.1 uncultured Caryophanales bacterium | reverse complement strand
TTCATGGCGCAAGCGGCCACTAAATCACCGCGTATGTTGATTTCGGATTTGGTCAATCCCGAAGTCATCAATGTCGTTGAGACGTATGCCCACTTCCGTGGATTGCAACTTGAAAAAGTGCGTAGCCTCAACGGAACGTTGGACCGTAACCATCTCAAAGATTTGTTGGACGACGGACCTGCTTCCTTGCTCGTCCAATATCCCAACTATTTAGGGATTGTGGAAGACTTCACCGAAGTCGCCCAATGGGTTCATGAACACCAAGGCTTATTCATCATGAACGCCAACCCAAGTTTGCTCAGCGTCTTAAAGACACCGCGTGAAATGGGTGCGGATATCGCCGTAGGCGATGGTCAACCGTTAGGCATTCCGCTCAGCTTCGGAGGCCCCTATTTCGGTTACTTGACCACTACGACCCCGTTGGTGCGCAAAATGCCCGGCCGGATCGTCGGCATGACTAAAGATGTCGATGGCAAACGCGCGTTCGTGTTAACGCTTCAAGCGAGAGAACAACACATCCGCCGCGAAAAAGCCAATTCCAACATTTGTTCCAACCAATCCTTGATGGCTTTATTCGCCACGATTTATGTCGCGGCTTTAGGCAAGCAAGGCATGATTGATGTGAATACCCGTTGCATCCAAGCCACGCATGAACTCTATGACCGTTTGATCAAAACCGGTGCTTTCCATGCGGCATTCGATGCTCCGTTTGCCCATGAAGCCGTTTTGCTCAGTGACTTAGATATGGTCAAACTCAACGACCGTTTATTGAAGAAAGGCATGCTCGGCGGACTTCCTGTCAAATTGCCCGACTCTAAGAAAACGGGATGGCTATTTGCCGTTACCGAACGCAGAACCCCTGCACAAATCGATGCACTGGTTCAAGAAGTGGAGATGATGGCCCATGAAGTACTATAACACCCTCATTTTCGAACTCTCCAAATCGGGTCGTATCGGCTATTCATTCCCGAAAAATCCGTATGCCAAAAAATCTTTAGATACCTTGTTGCCTAAGGAGCTTTTAAGAAGCGAAGAGGCTGCTCTTCCCGAAGTCAGTGAACTCGATATCGTGCGTCACTACACCAATGTGTCGCAAAAGAATTTCGGTGTAGAAACCGGATTCTATCCGTTGGGTTCCTGCACTATGAAGTACAACCCCAAGATCAACGAAGAAATGGCGGGACTTCCCGGATTTACCGAGATTCACCCTTTGCAACCGTTATCCACGCTTCAAGGCGTGCTTCGCATTTATGACGAAACCGCTCGGATGTTATCCGATATTTCCGGTCTTGCCGAATTTACCTTGAACCCCTTTGCGGGCGCTCATGGCGAACTCACGGGCCTCATGATCATGAAGGCCTATCACGAGAAACGGAATGACCTCAAACGCACGAAAGTCATCGTCCCCGATAGCGCCCACGGCACCAACCCCGCCAGTGCGACTGTCGCCGGATTCGAAACTATCGTCATTGCTTCCACCGCTGACGGACGTGTCAACCTGGAATCGTTAAAAGCCGCGCTCTCCGACGAAATCGCCGGCATCATGCTGACCAACCCGAATACACTCGGTTTATTTGAACGCGACATCGTTGAGATTGCCCGTTTGGTTCACCAAGCCGGGGGTCTGCTTTATTACGATGGTGCCAACCTCAATGCGCTTTTGGGCCAAGTACGGCCGGGCGATATGGGTTTTGACATCATGCACATCAACTTACATAAGACATTCTCCACGCCCCATGGCGGCGGCGGTCCGGGTTCCGGTCCTGTCGGCGTAGCCAAAGCACTCGTGGAATTCTTACCCAATCCGCGCATCGTCAAACATTCCGATTACTACACCATCGAAGATTCCGGCAAAGCGATTGGCCAAATCAGCCACTTCTACGGAAACTTCCTCAACGTCGTCCGTGCTTACACCTTCCTTTTGACTTTGGGTAAAGAAAACCTCAAATCGGTCGGTGGTTTAGCCGTGCTCAACGCCAACTACGTCAAAGAATCGCTCAAGGATGTCTATGAACTTCCGATCGGCAGCTTCTGCATGCACGAATTCGTGTTCAACGGACTAAAAAACAAGAGCACCGATGTCCACACGTTGGATATCGCCAAACGCTTGCTCGATTACGGCGTGCACGCTCCGACGATTTATTTCCCGATGCTATTTGAACAATCCATCATGATCGAACCGACCGAGGTTGAATCCAAAGAAACGCTCGATCACTTCATCGCCATGATGCGTCAAGTCGCTCAAGAAGCCTTAGATAATCCTGAGATGGTGAAAACCGCGCCGCATACGACGCCGGTCCGCCGTCTGGATGAAGTCACCGCGGCCAGAACGCCCATCCTGACTTATAAGGATGCAACCCGCCATGGTTGATTTACTGATTCTCGGGGCAGGCCCCGGAGGTTATGAAGCTGCTTTAGAAGCCCGTAAACACGGTATGACCGTGACGCTTTTTGACGAACGTCCCGCCGGAGGCACTTGCCTTTGGGTGGGCTGCATTCCCTCCAAAGCGATGCACCACATTGCCGAGGGTTACCGCGGCATTGCTCACCTTCAAGCGTTAGGCCAACCCATTACGGTCGACCCGATTGATCTCAAAGCCTTATGGAATCAAAAGAATACGGCGGTCCATACCCTTGCGGGGGATGTGGCATCGCTTTTGCAAAATGCCGGTGTGGAAATGGTTTTGGGCCATGCCCAATTGACCGATGACCACCACATACTTTCTAACGGCATCCTTTACGAAGGAAAAACCATCATCATCGCTTCGGGTTCGTATCCGTTTATGCCCCCGATCGATGGGATTCACCTTCCCGGCGTGCTCGATTCGAACCACCTTTTAGCGCTCTCCTCCTTGCCGTCTTCGCTCATCGTCGTCGGTGGCGGTTATATTGGTTTGGAATGGGCCTTTATCCTTCGTTCTCTCGGAGTCAAAGTAACCATCGTCGAAGCGTTACCGAGCTTACTCACGATTGCCGACGAGGATGTGTCCAAACGGATACAAGTGTTTGCCAAAAAAGAAGGCATTGAGGTTTTACTCAACGTTCAAATCGGCGGATTTGAAAAAACCGAGTCGGGTTTGCGGGTTAAACTCAACAATAATCCCGATAAAGTCTTAGAAGCAGAAAAAATCTTGGTCGCCACGGGCCGTCGTCCTCGCGTCGATGGTTTGGGCTTAGAAAAAACCGGGGTTCAATATTCCCCACGCGGAATTGTCGTGAATGCCTTGAAGCAAACGTCCGTTCCCCATATCTACGCGGTCGGCGATTGCATCGGCAATCCGATGTTGGCCCACAAAGCGTCTTTCGAAGGACGTCAAGTCGCCATGCATCTCGCCGGCATTGAGTTCCATCCGGATTATGCCGCCATTCCTGCCGTTGTCTTTACTTTCCCAGAAATCGCTTCGGTGGGATTAACGGAAGCAGACGTCCGCGCAAAGGGTTTAACCTATGAAACCAAACGGATTCCCTTACGCGCCAACTGCAAAGCGGTTGCGTCCGCCCAAACCGATGGTTTCTTAAAGATTATCTATGATGAAAACAAGGTTCTCTTAGGAGCTCACCTCATGGCACCGCAAGCCAGCGTCATCATCCACGAAATTGCCCTACTCTACCATGAGAAAAAACCGCTGACGGAATGGAAAAACGTGATTCACGCCCACCCGACACTCAGCGAAATCGTCCAAACGATGCTTCAAAGTTTATAAAAAGAAAGGGACATTAAGTC
Source organism: uncultured Caryophanales bacterium (assembly GCA_937873795.1). Lineage (GTDB taxonomy): Bacteria > Bacillota_I > Bacilli_A > RFN20 > CAG-826 > CALMWE01. The sequence continues at coordinate 18,558 of CALMWE010000300.1, read as the reverse complement.
CCTTCTTTCGTGTCTTTTTTAATCTCCGTCGGTAATCAAGAAGTTTTTGAACTGCCAAACATCGGTTTCATCAATTTGAGGGATGTTGTAGCATTTGAAGTGATTTCTATAATTCAACAACGGTGTCCAATCATAGGCTTGCGAAATCCATTCGCCCAAATAAGGCTTGGAAATCGCTAGAACAAATTCATGAGGTAAATCTTCTGGGGTGCAGAAACCTTCATGGGGATTCGTAATCATCCAGATGGAAGCCGCGACGACCGAGATGGCCACTTGCATCGTGGTCGCATTTTGATGCGGAATCAAACGACGGGATTCTTCGATGCTTAAATTGGATCCGACCCACCAGGATTTGTAGGGGTGGCCCATGATCAAGGCGCCCAAAATATCGTTTCCGGAAATGATGTCATCGCCCAAAATCCGAACGTTATCTTGGAGCACATAGTCGTTGCCGCGAAGTTCGTTGAGTGAAGCAATCGCACTGTCGGATGGGCAATAAGCATAGTGAACCGTCGGACGGTAAACTGCCTTGCCATTTTTCCACACCGTCAAACGGTCGGAAAGCGTGAACGCTTCGCCGTGACGGACGACCATGCCGTTGATTTGGTAGCCGGGAACATACGAGGTCACCCACGTATTGATGCCCATACGCGCCAAGCAGATTTGGTTTTTGGGTCCATCTTCGTGTTGGCAAGCCATCGCAGGTAATTCTTTTTCATGCGTCCCCCACCCAAGTTCCGAGGTGGTTGTTCCTTCTTCGCGGAAGCCTTCGACACTCCAGGTGTTAACGAATTCGTTGACTTTCTTAGGATCGGACGAAATTTGGGTATCGCGTTCGCTGACGTGAATGACTTTTACGCCTTCGAGTTGCGCCAATTCGTTGAACGCTTGTTTCTTCATCAATTCTTTTGCTTTTTTAGCGTCTTTTTCATTAAATAAATGATCCGCGAGCATCCGCTCGGCGATATCCAGTAGCCCTTGTTTCACGAAATGCGAGATCAAACCCGGGTTAGCGCCATGTTCGACAATGCAGGTCGGTCCTTTTTCATCCCAAGAGGCGACCATTTTACGAAGCCCCATATGGCGATGATAAAGGGTTCTTTGGGTCGGCGAAACGAGAAAATCGTTATCATACGGATTCCAAAGTTCAACGGAGGTATTGATGTAGAGGACATCGTGGAAGTGGCACCACGAAATGATGGCTTCTGCACCAATATTCCAGGCCAAGTCGATGAGTAAATCGCCTTGGGAAAGATGGGCACTCAGAATCGTGTCCATGTTTTCCGGCGTAATTTTAAGTTGTTTATAGGTCAAGCCTTGCTCGATGAATGGCTTTAATTTCTCTTCTTTATCTTCAAAATCGATGACTGTAATATGACTGGGAGGACACTGTATCTCTTTCAGGAGTATGGGTAATGTGCATTGCGCTACCCCTCCGAAACCGACCATGAGAATCTTCCCGCCGAATTTGACCATAGAATCACTGCCTTTCTCGCTACCTTTGTAGCTCTCCTTGGAAATTGAACCCCGCATCTTGGCAAGGGTATCTTTCCATTCAAGCCTATCCCTTTGCTACATAAAAAGCACCCCCTTCAGGAGTGCTTTTTTAGACACTGTCTAGTCATTGTATAAAGTCTCAATTTTTAGCGGATTTCGTTGAAGTAATAAGCCTGCAAGAGATAGTTTTCATGATGCACCGTGGCCAACTTATAAAGATGGTTTTTCAACGACGGCAAGGAAGTTCCCGTGTTTTTGAATTCTTCCAATAATTTTTCAAACCGCCGCCGCTCGGTTTCGGTGGCGCACGTTTTAAAATAGCCCCAAATATGTTCCAAGGCGTTGACCTCATGCCCAAAGTCGGAAGGAGTGTTGAGGGCCTCGTCGACCAGGCGATAAAAGAGTTCGACGGGGTAGCTTCGTTTATCATTCAAAAGGGTTCGGATCAATTGATAATTTTTCGGAGACTTGGCCAGTACGAGATATTTATATCTCGCCCATTCGTTTTCCAAGTGAATCATCTTTTGATCGGCGCGGAAGGCGTTATGGCATTTTAAAGCCGAAATGTTCTTATCTTTGACTTCCAACATGAAATCGAGGTCGGTTCTGCCAAGGTTTTTGACATACTGCATGAATACATCCAAATCAATGGTTGCGGAATGCGCACCCAGATGTTTGGTGGGATCTTGTTGCGAGTAATGCGTTTTCTGTCTTCCGTCAGCTTTTTTCCAGGTGGCTTCCGCACGGTCGACCCAATACGAAATCGGTTCTTCGCGGTTCGGTGACGGATTGACCGCGTCGTGGAGATTGTCATATACCACCGGAATGTTCAAAGCTTCCCCTAAGGTCAGCACTTCTTCTATCGTATAGACACGATCATCGTTTTCGATGACCAAATGTTTCTTAATTTTGTCGCTCAGTCTGAGGTAGTTGGTTTTGAAGCGTTCCATGGCTTGGATTTTATCGCCATAGGCACCTCCGACATGGAGAATGATTTTGCTGGTTTGGTCACAACCCAAAAGTTCCAAAATCGTTGCATGGTATTCCAAATCTTCAATCGCCTTGCCAACGACATTTTCGTCCGGCGAATTCAGCACGGTGTATTGTCCCGGATGCATCGATACGCGTTGGTTGGTTTTTTTGATTTTCGTGCCAATCGCAGCAAAACGTTCTTGAAAGAGCGTGGCCCACGGGACCGTGTTTTGAGGAAGCGTGGATAAAGGTATCAAATCGGAGGTAATGCGAAAAAGGCGGATCCCGTTTTTGCCGTTGTAATCGATGATGGCTTCCAAGGCATCCAGATTATGCGAAATAATCGCGGTTATTTTTTCGGGAGTCGCGTTTTTTAAGGTCAATGTTTTGAATTGCGTTCCTTCGACACCGACGGTTAAACAGGCATAGCCGATGCGGGGAACGATTTTTTCTTCGCGCATAGAGATCCCTCCTTAGCGTTAATCCTACCATACCGATAGGATGGTTTTGGCCGCGGTGCTCTTTAGGTCCCAAAACCAAGATGATATTTTCGTTTGTAAACAAACGCAATATAACCTATAATTGACTAGCAAAGGAAATTAACACCATGAAAGATACTTTTAAACTGATCTTCTCCTCACTCTTTAAAAACGATGCGGCAATCGAAGGCCGCAAAAAACCTTGGTTCATCGCTCTGATCATCTTCTTATTGTCCTCCGTTTTGGCCGTCATCCCCTTGACTGTCAGCGTGGCCAAGACCACTGGTTCGGACTTCTTCAACAGCACGCTTTATTCGTATGAAGTCGGCGCGCAAAAGTTTTCTGAAACATTGGATGAACATGATGTCGATGTCACCGTCACTGCCAACACCGAAGGATTACACATCTTAACCTTATCCGGAGATTGGTCCACCGTGGCCAAAGCCGGCGAAGACTACTTCGAATATGTGAGCCCCACGACTTCGCAAACCATTCTCCGCGTTTACGTGCAAGACACCAAGACCATCACCGAAACCGAAGAATTCGTGACCGCCTTATTAGCGCTTGAAAATTCAGAAGAAACCCCCAACCTTGAAATCACGTCCTTCTTAGTCCTCGGACATCGCGCGATGTATTCGTACCTCTACAACCCCGCGGGTGTCGCTGATGGAAGCGTGGCCGGCTCGGGTTATACCGCCAGCTACAAAGGTAACTACACCAATGTCGAAGTCGGAACCAACTTCGGAAACTTCGCCAAATATGATGTCACCGGCGATCCCATCCCGGCACCGACCGAAGCCAACTACGCTGCCTACCAAGCCAAAGTCATGGCCAACTGGGAAACCCTCTTCGATAACGCCTACTCCGAAATCAAAGACACGATGCTCTGGACCACTTCCGGCATCATGCTCGGTGTCGACGCCATCCTCGGCTTGTTCATGATGTTGATGATCTTCATCTTGACCCGTGGCAAGAACAACCCCAACCACACCTTCACCCTCTTAGATTCCGTGAAGATCGGTGCTTGGTCGATGCTCTCCCCCGCCCTCATCTCCCTCATCGTCGGCTTCTTGCTTCCCAACTATGCCTCGATGTTGTTCGTGATGACCATCGGTTTACGGATCATGTGGATGAGCATGAAGAGCTTACGCCCCATGCCCACCGCCCCGCAACAACCCGTTCGCAAGTAAAAAAAGACCCCGGATTTCTTTCCGGGGTTTTCTTTTGCCTTATTTGGATTTTGGGAAATACATGAACCATTTACCAAAGTCTTTAAATCCGAGATGGTGATAAATGGACGCCGCTTTGGGATTCTCAAAGAAGAGAATCGGAGTTATTTTTTGTTCTAACAAAAAGGAACAAAGACGTCCCACCACGGCGGTGGCATAACCTTTGTTGCGGCATTCCGGAAGTGTGAAGACGCCACCGATCATGGCGGAAACGCTGGAGATGGCCGACGTATTGGCGTTGGCAATCACACGGCCGTTTGCTTTGATGATGAAGTGATAAGTCTCATTACTTTGAAGACGTTTTTGATAAATCGGGGTCTCCGCATCCGGATCAATCAATCGGTAATCCGCGAATTCGCTGATTTTACAAAGCGATTCGACAATCGCACGGGCATCTTTCGGAGTGGCTTTGATGACCAAGGGCGAATCTTGGAACGGTTCGATTTTCGTCATCTTGGCCATATCGCAATCTTTGACTTTGCAGGCGGGATCCAAGACCGATTTCATTTTTTCAAAGACTTGTTCGCCACAGCTGAAGCAGTCCACGTCATAACGTTGGATATATCCCAAAATTTCTTTGGGTGAGAATGACATGTCATCACTGTAGAGTAGAAGATTCTTCCGATAACGGAGCAGCGCCGAGTGCGGTGTTTGCAAGTCGTCAAGCCAGACTTGCATGAAATCGTTTTGAAGCCCGAATTGTTCGATATCACCGATAAAAAACAAGTTTAAATCGGGGTCTTTCTTTAAAAAGGCCATCGTTACGGGTAAGTGTTCTTCGCTAATCATTTTAAACATAAGATCTCCTCGATTCTTTGAAAAGAGTAAATCCCGTCATGACAACGGGATTTGAAATTAAAAGTGGGTTTTGTTGGCAATGCGACGCGGTCTGCGGTAATGGTTTTTGATGTACTTGGCGATGTACCAAGTCAGGTAAATTCCGGTTGCGTGTTCGACGCTGATGGTCCGGGCGTTGGTGTTGACTTCGATGACCAAGGGTTCGCCCTTTTCGTTGAAGATGATGTCGACACCGGCGAAGTCCGCTCCCACCGCACGCACGGCATTGAGTGCCAGGCGTTTGATTTTGGGCGAAATATGAATCTCGCGCATCGTTCCGCCTTGGTTGACGTTGCTGCGGAAATCGTTGGGATTATAGCGTTCCACCGAGGTGATGACTTGACGGCCCACCACGTTGATGCGGTAGTCGCGTCCCGCCGCGGCGCTGATGTATTCTTGAACGAGGAGTGCGTTCTTTCCGACCTTCTCCAGTAATGCTTTGAATTCTTTTTCATCATGGACCAAATAAACTTGATCGCCATAAGAGCCAAACCGTTCTTTGACGATGAACGGATATTGGTAGCTGCTGATCATGCTCTTGACTTCGTCATAGTATTTGAACACGTTAATGTTGAAGGTATACGGTAAAATCGTTGTTTTTGGAGTCGGGATATGGAAGTTACGGAACGCCAAATACGTTAACGCTTTGTCGTCGCAGGTCATGATACTTTCTTTGGAATTGAAGATGGGTAAATCCAAATCGTTTTCGAGGTAGGTCGAAATGTGGATGTCTTTATCCCAGAACAAAGCAAAAGCGAATTCTTTCGGATGCTCTTGGGTATATTTCACCACTTGCGAGTTGGGCAGCGGCGTGAGTTTGACTTTCAGTTTGGCAAAAGCATCGACGAAAGCTTTGATCTGAATTTGGGCACGTTCGTTGTCTTGGGTGATGTTGTAAACTAATAACGCTTCAATGGCCACAGCTATATCCTCACTATCTCATATTGTGCTAGAATGCTTCGGTTTTTTCAATCGGGCAAGAGCCCTTTTCGACAAGGGTCTAAGGCTTTTCTAATCGCCGTAATCCGAACCGCGGTTTTTGTCTTGAACAAAGACGCGGAGACGGTTGGTGATGTCCGTGATTTCTAGATAAATATAGTCTTCCACGTGGGTCAGCGGGCATTCGTATTCCGCGGTAAAAACCACTTTTTTGTTTTTTCGGACGGCTCTTTCCATTTCAAAGATCACATCGGGATAATCGTCGGGAAGCCGTGCTTTTAAGCCCATGAGTTGGGTATAAAAGGCAGGTTCGACATAAAAAGAACTCCCATCCTCATATTCAAAAAGGGTACTAAAGGGGTTCTTTGGATCCGGGGTCGTTTTTAAGTTCTTCCATTCTTCGTAGCGCATGTCATTCACCTTTACTAATGATAAACTATAGAGTATGCTAAATCAAAAGAAAGGAGGTTTCTATGGAAAAACAAGACATTAAAGTAGTTTTTACCGATATCGACGGCACGTTGTTCTCTCATGTGAGCAAGTCAGTTCCTCAAAGCGCGATCAAGGCGTTCAAGGCCTTACAGAAAAAAGGCATTAAAGTATTTCTCTGCTCCGGACGTAATCAATATTTGATTGGAAAATCCGGCGTTTTGAACTATGTAACACCCGATGGTTTGGTGACCATGAATGGCGCCAACGTCATCATTGACGGCAACATCATTTATCGTTACCCATTACCCGAAACGGAAGTTGACATGCTCATTAAATTCTCGAAACGATTGAAATTCGGTCTTACTTTAATCGAAGAAAAAGAAGGTCACATCAATTATGTGGATGATCGGGTCATTATCGCTCACGAGAAATACGGAACGCGATTCCCGCAACCACGCTTCTACCCGGATCACTATGATCGTACGGTCTACCAAGCCATTGCTTTCTGCGATGAACTCGACGAGTCCTTATTCCTGCCCCACTTGCAGTTGTGCAAGAGCGCGCGCTGGGATGAATACGCCGTCGACATCATGCCGAAAGACTCAGATAAAGCCAAAGGCATTTTGGCGGTCTGTGAATATTATGGTTGGGGCCCTGAAAACGTCATGTGTTTGGGAGACGCCCTGAATGATGTGGAAATGTTAAGCATTGCCGGCATCGCCGTCGCCATGGGCAACGGACGAAGTGAAGCGAAAGCCATTTCGGACTTTGTTACCGACGACATCGACAAAGATGGTTGGGCAAAAGCTATGAAACATTTCGGGCTCATCGATTAAACGTAAGTGCAACGCCGTTGCACTTTTTTTATGGATTTTTTTAGGGTTAAGCATAATATATTATTGTGCGTATGTACGCGCAGGAGGCTATTTCATGATTCAAATCAATGGTGTAACTAAGAACTACGGCAAAGAATTTAAGGCCGTCGACAACATTACCCTCGAAATCAAAGATGGCGAAATCTTTGGCTTTTTGGGACCCAACGGTGCAGGCAAGACCACCACGCTCAAAATGATTACCGGAGTGACCACCCTCACTGCCGGCGATATCCTTATCAACGGAAAATCCATCAAAACCGACGATCTGGGAGCCAAACGCGAGTTCGGCTTTGTCCCGGACTCCCCGGACGTTTTGCTTCGTCTCAAGGGCTATGAATACCTTAATTTCATTGCTTCCATCTATGGCGTTCCTACGGAAAAGAGAACCGCCAAGATTCATGAGTTGGCGGAACGCTTTGAAATGCTCGAAGCCCTCAATGACCGTTTACAAAACTACTCGCATGGTATGCGTCAAAAGATTCTCATCATCGGCGTTTTGCTTCATGATCCCGCGGTGTGGATTCTTGATGAACCGCTCACCGGCTTAGATCCCAAATCATCCTTCACCTTAAAGGAAATGATGAGAGAACACGCCCGCAACGGAAAAACCGTCTTTTTCTCCACCCACGTTCTCGAAGTGGCGGAAAAATTGTGCGACCGTATCGCCATCATCAACCATGGCAAAATCATTTTTGTCGGCACCATGGATGAATTGAAGAAACACTCGGAAGGCAACCAATCCTTAGAGTCCTTGTTCTTGGAGTTGACGGACCATGAATAGAATGTTTCTTGTCGCCAAAACCATGTATAAGAACTCGGGAGATATCTTCAGTTCTTTAACCATGGGCAAAAACAAAGGCAAACGCGAAGTGGTCATGAGCCCGTCCAAAAAGGCGAGCGTCTTGCTGCTTGTTTTGTTCATCGTCGGTTCGCTTTTCTTTTCCATGTACACCACCGGTTCTGCATTATTTGGTTTAGCTCATGACGCCGGCGTGATGAATGAAATGCTTTCGATTTTCATCCCGGTCGTCCTATTGATGATTGGCATGTTTACGCTGACATTAGTGACCTCGTTCTTTTTCCTGTCCACCGATACCAACGTCTTTTTACCCTTGCCGATCAAACCCGAAGAAATCTTCTTTGGCCGTTTAATCGTCTCCTCCATCAACGCTTTTTTGATTGAAGCTGTGATGGTCGTCCCGTTATTGGTCGCTTACAACGTCGTCATCGGCCCCAATGTCCTCATCATCTTTAATCAAATCTTATTTGTGGTCGCGCTTCCGTTCATTCCGTTATCCATCACGTTCTTGGTGGCCCTTGCCATCGGACGTATCTTCAACGTCGCCAAACACAAAGAAGCGTTCTCGATCATCATGTCGAGTGTTGCCATCTTATTCATTTTGGTCCTCGAGTTCGGCTTGTCCTCAACCGCTGTGGAAACCACCACTCCGGATTATTTAGTTATCTTTGCCGATTCCATCCGTGGCACCGCCAGTCAACTTTCGTTCCTTGAATTTTTCACCAGCATCCCCAGAGCCGGTTTAACCGACACGACGTATGTGGGAACGCTGAATATGCTCTTGTTCGTTTTGATTTCAGTCGCTTTAGTAGCTCTCTCGATCGTCATCAGCAAAGGCTTTTATATGAAGACGTTGATTGGTAACGAAGACCGCGGGTCCAAACGGAAAAAGTCCGATATCGGAAAAGAATTAAGTTCCGAAACAAAAACGACTCGTCCTTATCTCAACTTAGTCCGTTCCGAGTGGCGTGGCATCGTACGTTCACCCACCTATATCTTCAACTTATTGATGCCTCCCGTTTTGGTAATCGTCATCATGAGTTTTTCGATGTATGGTTCTTTAAGCGCCGCGGGTGACGAAGGCACCGATATATTGGCCCAAATCGCTCCCATGCTTCAAGGTGCTTTCTCGTTCCACGAAGGCTCCACCACGTTCTTTGCCGGAGCGGCAGTCATGTTCATCGCCTCGATGACGATGATCTCGTCCACCGCCATTTCCCGTGAAGGAAAGAATGCTTTCTTAATTAAAACCTGGCCGATCAGCCCGGTCATCCAAATGCGTGCCAAACTTACGATCGGAACGGCGATAACGGCTGTCTTGCTGTTTGTTGGTTTTGTTGCCGTCGGTATTATCGCGCAACTCAATCCGATTTATATGTTGATGAGTTTTATTCCGCTCATCATTCTCTTAGTTGTGGCCAACTACGCCATGCTGTTGGTGGATGCCGCCCATCCGTTCTTGGATTGGGAAAATGAAACTGCCGCCGTCAAACAAAACAAAAACGGCCTTTGGGGCATGTTGATTTGCTGGGGCATCGGCATTGTCTTCGGCGGATTAGGCTTCTTAAGTTTATTTGCTCGCATCAATGCCATTTGGTCTTTCCTGATTGTCACCGCTGCGGCTGTGGCTCTCCTACTTTGGATTGAAGGCTCGATTAAGAAAAAAGGACCCGCCGTTTTCAAGGGGATCCAATAGTTATTTGTGATACGTTTCGTGGCGGTTGATTTTAAACGCCCGATAAATTTGTTCAAGTAGAATCACACGCGTCATTTGATGAGTGAAGGTTAGGCGAGAGAGTGTCAAACGCTCATTCGCCTTTTTCTTTACTTCGTCGCTGAGTCCGAGCGATCCACCGATGAGAAAGGTCACGGTGGAGTTGCCTTGGACGAACCACTCTTCCAAACGGGCTGCCAGTTGCGGGCTATCGTAGGTATTCGCGTTCAAATCCAGGGCGACGACATATTCCGAAGGTTTGATTTTGCTTAAGAGTTTCTTGCCTTCTTTATCTTTGATCTGTAAAGCTTCTTTTTCACTGCAATCCGCGGGTGCTTTTTCATCATCGGATTCAAGGATTTCCAGCGTGCAATACCCGGATAGGCGCTTGCTGTATTCTTCCAGGGCGTCCCGCCAATAGGATTCTTTGATTTTACCGATGGCCACCACTTTGATTTTCACGCTTAGTCCTCGAAATTTCCACCGACGACGAGTTGGTGTTGCGACGCGGCGTGAATATTGATCTTGTCGATATCGATCAGACGTTTACGGAATATACGGAAATAGGCGGCTAACGCCACTTCCGGCGTATTGGCTTCTTCGCTGAGGTGCGCTAAAACGACTTCGCGGGTATTTTCGCCAACCATCTCAGAAACATACATCGCAGAATCTTCATTGGATAAATGTCCATAATCGCCTAAGATCCGTTGAATCAAATCGTACGGGCGGTTGGTTTTGAGTAACATCTTAATGTTGTGATTACTTTCGACGATGTAGTAATTGGCGTTTTTCATATACGTCAGATTGCGTTCGCTGATGTAGCCGGTATCGGTCATATAAACAAGTTTTTCATCTTTCTTTTCAAAGACGAAACCGACGGGGTTGACCGCATCGTGGCTGGTGGGTAACACCGTGACTTTAAACCCCTCGATGTCATAACTGGAATAGACATTCAGTTCATGTTCCGGAAGTGTTTCGCAGGTGCCTTTGGCGGCATAACGTTGTTCGATGGAAAAGAAGTCTTTGCCCGAAGTGTGATCACTATGATCGTGCGTAAAAAGGACGGCTTTAATGTCTTCGAAACGATACGGCGTCGAAGACAATCCATCCTTGAGTTTTTTTAGGGTAATGCCCATGTCGATGAGCAAAACGGAATCATGGTCCGCCACTAAAGTGGCGTTCCCTTTGGAACCACTGGCAATAATATAGAATTTCATGGCTTAATCTTCGATATCTTGGATGCCGCCCATTTTCATGGCGGCTAAGCGGCTTTCATATTCGGCCGTCGGATTATCAAAACGTCCATAACCTTTGAAGAACAAAAGCGGGACGACGCCGGTTTTACCATTACGGTTCTTGGCAACCATGAGTTCGACGAGGGAGGCGTCTTTTACGCCGGTGGATTCATCGAGCTTCCGTTGCGCTTCGCGTTGTTCGGCTTCGCGTTTTTCTTCTTCGGGGCTCTTACGGCGGACACCACCGCCGACTTGTTGACCCATTTGTTCGTAGTAGTCTTTGCGGTACATCAAGAACACTTGGTCCGCGTCTTGCTCGATGGAGCCGGATTCACGGAGGTCGCTGAGCATCGGGCGTTTGCCTTCACGTTTATCGACTTCACGGGAAAGTTGGCATATGACGAGGATCGGCACTAACAGTTCACGGGCTAATTCTTTCAATTCACGGGAAATTTCACTGACTTCGATTTGACGCGATTCAATGCGTTTGTTACCGGTGGTAATAAGACCGATATAGTCGATGACGATGAGACCTAAATCCGGGTTGGCGGATTTGAGTTTGCGGGATTTGGCAATAATATCGAACAATTTGATACCGGGCGTGTCATCAATGTAAAGCTTGGTATCGCCGACTTCTTTGAGCGCTTGGGCAATCGCGGCTTTATCTTTGTTGCTCATGTGACCGGTGGAGATTTGGTCGAGGTTGACGCAGGAGACGGTCGCCACGAGACGTTTGACCAACGCTCCCGCAGGCATTTCAAGCGAGAAGATAGCCACGGTACGATCGGTTTTCCGAGAAGCGTTAAACGCCAGGTTGATGGCCAACGCGGTTTTACCGACGGAAGGACGGGCGGCCAGGATGACCATGTCGCCACGTTGGAAACCGTGGGTCAATTGATTGAGGCGGGTATATCCGGTGGTCAAACCGGTGACGCCGTCTTCGGACGCTTTCGCTTGAGTCCGCATTTCTTCTTCAACGCGTTTGGTGATTTCTTTGGTGCTTAAAAAGGAGGAAATACGACGGTTTTCGGCGACTTTGGCAATCTGCGCTTCGGCAATCGCGACGAAGTCGCTGGGATCATCGATTTCTTCGGTTTCGTACTTGGTCGTGATTTCGTTCATCGTCAAAAGCAAATTACGAAGAACCGCTTGGTCCTTGATGATTTTGATGTAATACTCGATGTTCGATAGCGAAATGACCGAGTCGGACAAGGAAAGCAAATACGGAACGCCTCCGATATTGTCCAATTCTTTGAGGTTGATCAATTCATCGGTGACGGTTTGGACGTCGACCGGGGTTCGCCGCGCTTGCACGTTCTTGATGGCACGGAAAACAATTTGGTTCGGGCGGTTGCCGGAGAAGAATTCTTCTTCGGTCAAGGAACCGAGCCCATCGTTGAGCGCCTCGTCCGAAACGAGCATGGCGCCTAAAACGGCTTTTTCGGCATTGACGTTATTGGGTAATGTACGAGGCATGGACTCACCTACTTCTTTTCGCTGACGTGGACGTTGACGATTCCGACAACGCCTTTATCAAGCTCAATTTTCAAACGGGTATAACCGACAGCGTTGACCGCGAAGTGATCGATGAATTTGCGTTTATCGATTACGATGCCGTGTGTTTTTTCCATCTCTTCAACGATTTGTTTGGTGGAAATGGTTCCGAACATGCGACCGTCTTTTCCGACTTGACCGACGAACTCGAGCGTAATGCCCTTGAGCTTTTCGGCCAGTTCTTCGGCTTCTTTGCGTTTCTTCTCGATGGCTTGTTTGGCATCGAGTTTTTGTTGTTCGCGGATTTCCACGCTCTTGGGAGTGAACATGACCGCAAGTTTGTTGGGAATCAGGAAGTTGGCGGCAAAGCCGTCGCTGACCTCCACGATTTGGTCTTTTTTGCCGACGTTTTTGACGTCTTTCAGTAAAATGATTTTCATAAATTCCTCTCTATTCTCTCTTCGGTTGATTTTTATTGCTGGCTTCAGCCAGATACGTCTCTAAAATTTCGACAAGCCGTTTTTCGACTTCGTCGATAGTCGTATTGGTAAAGGCTGCGGCGGCTTGCGAGAAACGTCCTCCACCACCGATTTTTTCGGTGATCAGTTGTACGTTGACGCTGCCATCGCTACGCGCGGAAAGACGGGTTTCTTTTTCACCGGTATTACCGATGACGAAGGAACACGAAACGCCTTTGATTTGCATGTTGCGGTTCGCCACTTTGGCAAGAGTCGCACGGTCAATGTAGTCTTTGGGATCGGCTTTGGAAACAACGACGCCATAGTACGGCGTTTTGGAGTTAGCCATGATTTTGTTGACCAACGCTTGTTCTTCGTATTCGTCCTTCAAGAAATCATCGGCTTGGGTGTTGTTGGCACCGAATTCGCGAAGGATCATGGACGCTTCGAACGTTCTCATACCGGCGGTCGTGGTCCGGAAATAGTTGGAGTCAAGGAAGATACCGGAAAGCATAATCGTAGCGAAGCTTGGCGGGACCACCATCTTTTGGTTATTCGAAGAATAGTGGATAAGTTCGGTCACAAGTTCGGAAGCGGATGAAGCGCTCGGTTCCATGTAAGAGAAAACCGGGGATTCGACGAATTCGTCTTCGCGGCGATGGTGGTCGATGACGACGACTTTATTCGCTTCTTCAAGCAACTTGGGATACATCGTCATGGATGGTTTATGGACGTCGCACAACACGACGAGCGTATTGGCTTTGAGTTTGCTCAAGCAATCGTGCGGAGAAATGGTGATTTTGGCCAATTCTTCTTTGGAGAACATCGTGGTCAAAGCACCTTTTGTCTTCTTTTCTGTTAATTTGGAATCGTAAACGATCAAGGCGGGTTTTTCGATGGAGTCGGCCATCGCTTTGACACCTAAAGATGAGCCTAAGGCATCCATATCCATATCGGCGTGCGCCATGATCAGGACGTTGGAGGAGTTTTTCATCAACCCAACAAGCGTATCGGCCAAAACACGGACTTTGACTTTGTTCCGTTTTTCTTGAGCTTCGGTTTTTCCGCCATAGAAGGCAAGGTCTTCACCGAACCGGCTGACGACGACTTGGTCACCACCACGCGACATGGCGATGTCGATGGCGTTGGTCGCTAATTCGTTGAGACGGACGATGTCTTGGATGTTGTGAGCAAAGCCCATCGAAAGGGTGAGCGGCGTTTCGTTGTTGCTGCCGAGGACACGGACGCGGTCCAAAATCGAGAACCCGTCGTTTTTCATCTTGCTGAACGATTCGTAGTTACAAAGCGCGAAGTAAGCATCGTTACGATAGCGGCGAAGCAGAATGCCGAATTGTTTGGCATATTCGAAAATGCTGTTGCGGATATTTAAGACGACGTCGTTGTTATCTTCAACGTTGATGCTGACGTCGGCATAGTTATCGATCATGATGACGCCGACAACAGGGGCTTGCGCTTGCAGGTCGTTGTAATAGTGCTCCGCGTCGGTGATGTCTTTAAAAATGTAGAGCAACGCATCCGGGAGATATTTGACTTCGTAGTTGCGGTTGTTAATCTCGACTTTGACCGTTTTATCTTCATCCCCGTCCAGCAATTCTCTTAATTTCGGTTGCCAGTCCAGGATGTTGGAGTCCAAAATGCTGATTTGACGTTGGGTCAATAAATCGTTAATCCAAAGGACGATGTTATTTTCATCCACGACGACGAGACCGATCATACCAAAGTTGTAGGCTTCTTGAACGTCGGAACCGATGATTTCGGCGGCTTTCAAGTCGGTTTTTTGGCGGATACGGGAAATATGGCGGGTGGAAAACCACACGAAAGTGACATCGACAACGGTCAATAACGTAATTCCGATGACCAGAGCATCGTTGGTAATGTATTGACGAAAGCCGAAGAGGTCTAAGGAATAGACGAGGGCTACGGCGATGATAAGTAAGAGTTGGAGGGCGATGAGTAAAATCATCCGAAGACGCATTTTACGTAGGCTTTGAATCATGAAGGTCACCTCGACTTATGTTTAATTATACATTAAAAGCCATCAATTCCATAAAAAAACGATGCCCGTTTCAAGAATGTTTGCATCGCCTTATAAAGAAAAAAGTCGCATAAATGCGACGGAGGTCTTTAGTTGAGGAACAAAACCCGTTGTTTCAGTTTAAACAGAGAGTCAAGGATGCCAAGAAACGCCATCACCGGAAAAAGGACGATTAAAGCAAGAACCGCGAGAATGAAGAAATTGGTTTTTCGTTTCTTGTTCAAGTAGACCGCCACCAATGTTAAACCCTCGAAAGCGTAGAAAATAAGTGCGGCAAAAGAGATGTTCATGCCAATGATCAACAAGATCTTAGCAACCCCCGTAATCGTTAGGTAATTGCCTAAAAAGGCAAAGCTAGCCACGATAATGGGAATCAAAATGTAGGTCACGACACGCGGAAATTCGATGCGGAGTCCGCGGAAGATGCCGATGTCTTGGTTTTTAGCAATCCGGTTGGCCAAGAAGATGGTCACGGTATGGGAAAAGACCCCCTCTAAAATACTAACCACCGCAACCAGTGCCGGGATAAGCCCAATCATAAGGGCTTCCGCCATCGATTTGAAATGCGTACTTAAGTTGGCAAATTCTAATAATTGAAGGGCTTCGGTAACCAAGACTCGCGTGTCATCCACAATGGTGAATCCAAAGAGGAAATCTGAAAACACAACAAGCGTCAGAACGTTGATTAAAAGCGCCCCCAAAATCGAAATGACGATGCGGAGTGTTCCGGGAAAACGTTTGTTGATGAAAAAACCGTACAAAACCCCGGTAAAACAAGAGGGAACGATAAACAAAAGCCCGTGAATAGGACTATGAATCAACATAGAAAGTAAGCTAATCGAAATAGCGGGTATAATGGCTTTCTGGGGACTGTGAAGTAAGGCATATAACGCAATCGGGGCGGGAATCAGGAAAAAGAAGGTTTCTTCAAGTTCCAAACCGGTGAATTCACTGATCAACAAAATGGCCAAGATTACGGCAGTAATCATCGCGGCGTCCGTGATGTAACGAACCTTTTTCATACCGGCATCCCCCTTCCTTTGAATAAAAGCCTCTCGCGGAGAGGCTTTCCGTTGCTTTTTCATCAACTATCGGTCGATATTGCTTTTCGTCTTGTTTCAATCCGTTGATTTCGGATATTTCTTTCGATAACCATCTTACTAAAAAGCGTCGCTCATTTGAAAACAAATGCTCACAAAGACCCTGCGAGTCAATGATAGCATTCACCAACGTCTTTCTCAAACGGGGAATAAAAAAACTTGTTTTCACTTTTTTACTAAAAGTGACTTCTCACAGTTAAGACAGCTGTATGTTTCCTAAACACTGCCTAACCCCTTGTTGTGCTTAGATTCCTCGAAAATGCTTTTTGAAACCATCGGTCTCATCAACACTTTTTGTGATTGGGAAATATTAAAATAAGTAAGAATCCGGTTGCTTGTTCGAGCCTCAATTTGCAAAAAAATGTGTGTTTGTTACTATGGAATTAATTAATGCAATTCATTGGTTTTACTGTTTGGGCCACACCGTACAATCCATTATTTCCAAAAAATGAAGGAGGTGCGTCTCATGATCACGAGTCTCCATTTCAACAAAAATGTGGCCAAATATTCTCTTCTCGCTGCGGGTTTGATGCTCGCCGTAGGAATCGTCTCGGTCGTTGCCCAAAAAGAAGAGCCCGAGATCGTTGAAGCAAGCACATCCGATTTTACTTCCGTTTTCAACACGGTCAACTGGGGTGTTTCCTCCGGACCGACTTGGACCGCGGGAACTCCCTCAGCTACCGGTTTTACCTCGGGACAAGGTATCCAAATTACCACTACTTCGACGGGTGCCAATGCGACCACCGTTAATAGCTACACGGCTTTATCAAAAGTGGTCGTCAAGTACTCAACCGATGCATCTGCCGGAACAGGAACCATCACGTTATCTGTCGGAGGAACTCAGTTTGGTTCTTCTTTTAACGTGACATCCACCGGTGGAACAACGCTTCGCACTGCGACATTCAACGATATTGCCAGCGGACAAATGAAAATCACCGTGACATGTTCCGCAAACAGCATTTATATTCACTCCATATTGATCAATACTCAAGATACCTTTACTTCCGTTTTCAACACCGCTTCTTATGGGATTGAAAGCGGGCCAACTTGGAATGTGGGAACGCCGGGAGGATCGTTTGTCTCAGGACTTGGGGTTGGAACCGCAAAATCCGCATCGTCGGATGCAACCTCGGTTGTGAAACACTCTTATGTAACCCAGGTAATCGTACGTTATTGCACCGGATCAACAACCGTAAAAGGATCTTTCACCATTTCTACCGTCGATGGAGCAACCACGCAATTCGGTTCTGTTTTTACCGTTGACGCAACGTTAGGAACGACACTTAGAAACGCCGTTATTACAGGAACCGCCGCAACCGGAAATGTCAAATTGGCGGTCAGCAATGCAACTACAGGAACCGCCGCAGATGTTTACGTATATTCTGTTTCGATATGCACGTCTACCGACTTTGAAATTTCGCCGACCTCGATATTCAACTCGGCCAGTTGGGGCGTTTCAATCGGACCGAACTGGAATGCTGGAACACCTGCTCCTTACGGTTATTCTGCATCGTATGGCGTCGAGGTCCGAAACGATACTTCGAACGGGGCCAATGCCACAACGAACAGCAGTTTCCTTGATATCGAAATGATGATTGTCCGATATGTTCCTTCCGTTTCGGGAAGCGCAACAAGTGGAACTATTGTTTTGGCGGTTGCCGGGACAAACTATGGAACAATCACTATCAGCGAATCGAAAAGCCAAGCCGTGACCGAAGCTACGTTAATCGGAGCGGGTGTTGGGCAAATCACAATTACCGTCAATAACACGTCTTCAAAGAGTTATTACGGAATTGGCGTTCTATCCATTCGGATCATCACCGCTCCTTCCTATGAACACTCACTTAGTGCTCAAACGGATCTTTCGACTTCCACCTCAAAAACATTATCGGGTGTCTTTTGGAACACTGTCGTTACCGGAGGCACCATCGATGGTTTCGATGCCACCTATAACCGTGGGGTGCAATTCTCCGCAGGAACAACCAACGCTCGGGTTCGTTCCGAGGTCTTTAACGCTCCGAACCAAGGAAAATACGCAATCCGCAGGGTGGCCATTCAGGCTTCGATTGCCGTAGGCGGGACAGGAACCATTGCCGTGACCGTTGGTGGTGTTTCGATGGGAAGTTCGCAGAGTTTATCGGCCAGCAACGATGGCAACCACCTTTGCATTTTTGAAGTTCTTACTCCATTATTAGGCCACTTGACCGTCAATCTTGCGACAAGTAGCGGTTATGAATTGTATATCAAGGGATTCATGGTGTACTGCGAAACCAATACGAACGCCGATGCTGCGGGTGCCTTTGCACGAAGTCTTGAAGCCTATAACACCTGTACTCAGTACGTCGCCGCCTGGGAAGCTCTCCATTCCATTTACGATGGGTTGAGTTCCGCTTCAAAAACTTACCTTTCAAGCATCAATCTCGATGACTATGTCGGCGAAAC
>CALMWE010000299.1 GCA_937873795.1 uncultured Caryophanales bacterium | reverse complement strand
CTTTATACACCAATTCGATGGCGTCGTTGCCGTTAAACGGAAGCGAACCTTCGGTGTATGAGAAGTCTAAGGCGCTCAAGACGGACGGAACGCTGTTGTTGGAACTGCCAATGGCAAAGAAGCTGTTGGCGGCCACACTTCCGGTGAGTGCAATCTCCGCGGTGAATTCGTCAGCGCCGTTGGTATAGAAACGGAACGAGAACTCGCCGATGTCGATGGCTTCATCGGACGGGTTATAAAGTTCAATCACGTTGTTGCGTTGGCTGCTGGCCGTGAAGAGTTTGGATACCGCGAGCGGGGACGAAGGGGTTTCGCCACAGCCCGCAAGGACGGCAGCGGATAAAGTCAATAACGTGAACGGTAAGATTTTTTTCATTGTTTGGGCTCCTTGGGCTCATTGAGAATTTCTTGCTTGATGGCTTCGTATTGTTGTTTCTCGGCTTGTTTCTTTAAGGCGTGTTTTTCTCGCCACTTGGCACGCACGTGCTTGTGGAAGAAGATGAAGTACGTGATCGGGCCAACGATCAACAGCTCGATGGCGATGTTTTTGACGTACAGGATATTATACGACGAAAGTTTGGCAACATACGAAGAATCGTAGAAGATTTCAGGAGCCGTTTCATAGTTCTCCGCATAAGTTTGCGAAATTTGAATGTTTTCGGGGCTTAGAAGCGACAATTGTGCGACTTCCACGGATCCGATGGGTTGGCTCACTCCGGTGTCCAGCATGTAGCCTATCGTGATTTCGGTGAATTCAATCGGGTCCGCGGATTCAAGCTTGGAATATTCAATCAAGATTAACTTGGAAGTATCTTCAAATAACGTGATGAAAGTTTCGTTAAATGCTTTGGCGGACGTACTCCCGATGGTGACGGTGTGAGCAAATCCCAACGTAGCGGTCAAATCATGGTAACCGTCGTCGTTAATGTAACTCGTATCATCCTCGATAGATAAATCCGTAACAAGGAAGGCAAGACAATCAACGAATGAATCATCTTTGACTTCGCTCAACGCATAGATGGAAAAATCAAGCGAGACCGCGGGAAGCGAGATCGAAGTCGTATATAAGGGTGTTTTTAACACAAAGGCATCGGTGCCATCATGGTTGTTCGCAATGGCGGTCGCCGCTAAGAGTTTATGGTTATCGGCTAATAATTCAGTTTTTTCTTCTTGAAGGAAGGTCACCACTTTCTCGGCTTCGCTGAAGGTCGCGGTAAACACCGTGGCGAAAGCGACTAAGATGACGTAAAGCGATGTGACGAGCCAGTAAATACCTTTTGATTTCATTGAATTTCCTTTTTAGCGTGGGACGCAAAGATATTTTACTCTATCCATCTATAAGATGAAAGTGCACTTTTTTGGATAAAAAAAGAGGCACGGAACTAAGTTCCGCACCTCTTCGAGGCGAATGGACTAGGCAGCGACTTGGTAAACCGAGATGGAGTTAATGATAATCCGTTTCGCGGTTGTAATCGTGATGACATTCGTAGCTGCAAAGACGAAGGATAATTCTTCGACAGTTGCAGAGACGCCACCTTGAGTCGGAGTAAGCGTAACGCCGTTGACGGTAAGAGTATCCGTGGCTGGGCTAGCCCAGGCAGCGCAACCGATAACGACTTTACTAATATTGGCTCCGGCTTCGAAAGTTAAAGTGACTGAACCATTAGCACTGCTGGAACCGAACTTAATACCATTAAATTGGGGTCCGGTGGCAGCGCCAGAAGCAACGGCCTCATAAACATTGGTCTCGGCGGAGGAAGAAACCAGTTTTTCGGTACCTCCGGCGGC
>CALMWE010000298.1 GCA_937873795.1 uncultured Caryophanales bacterium | reverse complement strand
AGGACATACCCTCGGGCCAATAATTTCTTTACCATAAGTTTGCCCGCTCCGTTTCTTTCTTGCTGAATTTCGAGGTCAAGAATGTCGTTAAAGCGATCAGAACCAGCATGACTAACGCCAAGAAGGAGCCGAAGTGCCAGTTGCTTTGCTTAAAGTAGAGTTCGATGGTGCCGCCAAAGAGGGTCACTTTATACTCGCTGAGGATATCGGCGATGGCATAGGATGAAATCGTCGGCATGAACACCATCATCGCTGCCGAAACGATGCCCGGCATGGTCATCGGAATAATGACGCGGGTAAAGGTTTGAAACGGTTTGGCCCCGAGATCGCTGGCGGCTTCGACTTGGCTTTTGTCCATGCGAAGCATCGTCGTGTATAAAGGTAAAATCACAAAGGGCAAATAGTCGTAAACCAGACCGATGATGGTGGCTAATTCGGGATAGTGACCCCCGGAAAGGCCGATCCAGGAAAGCAAATCGCGGATGGCCCAAATACGAATCACGAAGTTGATCCACATCGGCATGACGAAGAGCATCACGATGACCGCGTTTTTGTTGTATTTTTTGTTTGCTAAAATCATAGCAATCGGATAACCGATCAATAAGCAAAGGACGGTATTAATCGCGCCGTAAACAAGGCTGACGATCAGGGTTGAGAATTTTTCCGACCCAAAGAAGTCGGTCAAATTGACTAATGTGAACCGAAAGGAGTTGTCGGTGAAGGCATACACCAGCACGATGATGACCGGTAAAACGACAAACAAAAACAAAAACACGGCATAGGGGATGGCCAAATGTTTTCGTTGAAAATTAGAGAACATGGTTCTTGACGTCTCCCTTGAGTTTCAATTTGATCTTTTTGGGATCGACACGGATGGAGACTTTATCGAATTCGTTCCAGGTATACTCGGTATCCACGACGAAATCTTCTTGTTCGGGTGTCCGGATAATGACTTGGTAATGGTCGCCTTTATAAATAATTTGAATGATTTCGCCGGCGATTTGACCGTCGGTTTCGTTGTCGATGATTTCGATGTCGTTAAACGCGATTTCGGCGGTGACGTCCGCGTCGTTGAAATCGTACTTGACGCCTTTGGCGTCGACGACATAACCTTCATCATCCATTTTGGAATTAGCCACCAGTTGCGTCAAATCAACCGGGAAAACGCCGTCAGTGATGACGACCTCGTTATTCTTGTTAATCCAGGCATCGGCATAGACGTTGGTAATGAATTCTTTCTTCATGATGTGGATGTTTTCGGGATCCACAGTAATCGAAGCTTCCATGCCTAAAGGCAGAATGCGGGTATCTTGGACGATGACTTCGCTTTTTCCCACCATAAATAAGTATTGATAGAAAACGCCTTTAAAAATACTGCTGACGAGTTTGGCTTTCACGTTGCCGTTTTCAACCGGTCCGATGATGAAGTCTTCGGGACGGATCACGACATCGACTTTTTCATTGATCGGGAAATCATCGACACATTTAAAATTGCCCCCGAGGAAGCGGACTTGTTTGGGTCCGTTCATGGTGCCGTTATAAATATTGCTTTCGCCGATGAAGTCGGCCACGAATGCATTGGCCGGTTCATTGTAGATGGCGGTCGGCGTTCCGATTTGTTGGATGCAGCCGTCTTTCATGACGACGATCGTATCCGACATCGTTAAGGCTTCTTCTTGGTCGTGGGTGACATAGATGAACGTGATACCGAGTTTCCGGTGCATTTCCTTGAGTTCGAGTTGCATTTCTTTGCGCATCTTGAGGTCAAGGGCACCCAAAGGTTCGTCGAGCAAAAGGATTTTGGGATCATTGACGATGGCGCGGGCGATGGCCACGCGTTGTTGTTGACCGCCGCTGAGCGTGGTCACGTCGCGGTCTTCGAATTCTTCCAGGTCCACCACTTTGAGAGCTTTCATCACCCGTTCATCGATTTCATCAATGGTCAATTTGCGGGAAACGGTGATTTTTTTGCCGCTTTTATCGACTTCTTCGAAAGTATATTTGCGGAGTTTGAGTCCGAAAGCGATGTTGTCATACACATCAAGGTGTTGGAAAAGAGCATACCGTTGGAAAACCGTATTGACCGGGCGTTGATAGGGTGGGACGTGTGTGATGTCTTGTCCGTTGAGGATGATTTTGCCTTGCGTGGGCATTTCAAAACCGGCGATCATGCGGAGCGTCGTCGTCTTGCCACATCCGGAAGGCCCTAAAAAGGTGACAAATTCACCCTTTTTGACTTCTAAATTAAAATTCTCGACGGCGTATTTCCCATCGAATTCTTTGGAAACATTTTGAAGCGAAATGACAACCGAATCATTACCCATTGGCCAACCCCACCATTCTTTGTATTTTGTGGTACCGAGGCGGCCTCAAAAATTCGTTAGGAAGTTTCTGGGGATACGGTACTAAAAAATATATAACACTTTTCTATGAAAAAAGACAACAAATTTACCAAAAAATCACACAGTTGATGAAATTCCCTTTTTTTGCAGGTTTTTTGCCCCAAAAATGAGCCTCGAAAATGGAAGACGCCTTCTCGAGCAACTCTCTGAGTTAATTGTTTGCATCTGGGGACCATATGCCCTAAGATAAAAGCATCCTACGAGGTGATGCTTATGAAATCGTTGAAAAAGACGTTCGCGAAAACCCTTGTCGCCGCTACGCTGATGCTGACCGGGTGTTCGACTCCCACCGATAACCGGGTGAACCTGATCACCGGATATAGTAACCTTGATTCCTACCAAGTCCTGACCGAATACTCGGCTTTTTCGACTTTGGTGGAAAGTGAATCGACGTTTGTCATCGTCATCACCAATATGTCGTGCAGTTGTACGACGACCTTCCTGCCGATTTTACGGCAATTCATCAGCGAAAATCATGTGCTTGTCTATACCTTGGAATTGGACGCCATCCGTTACCAAAGCGAATTTTACGGCTTGCCGATTACCACCGGAGAAACCCCGATTCTTGGCATTTACGAAGATGGGGCATTAGCCCACTACAAGAGTTACATCACCGGTAACGCCACAAAAAATAAACCGTTCACCAATTACGAAGCATTCGCCGCATGGATGGAGGATCGCGTCATTATGCCCACAATCATTTACATCACCAAAGAAGAGCTGGATGCCAAGTTTGCGTCCAACGAAAAATTCATCGTTTATTATGGCAGCAGCACCTGCCCCGATTGCGCCTACATCAGTGCCACCTTTTTGAAAGACTATGTGCGTGCCCACGTCGGCATGAGCACCATTTATGCTATTGACCGTGAGGCCGAAGGCATCCGCTTGAAAGATGGCGTCTACGATGCGGCGACCTACACCGCTTTCAAAGACAATTACGGATTGAGCAATGTCCTGAATACGACCTTAGGTTATGCCACCGGATTCGTTCCCACGCTTCAATACATCGAAGCCAATGGCAACTTGCCCAAAGACGATATGAGCGTGATCAAAGATATGTGCGTGGTCTACAACGACCAATACGATGATGCTTTCCAAATCACACGGACTTATTTTGACGGGACACGCCCGTTACAATACTTAGAAAATGTTGACATCGATAACATTCTCGGCCTCTCCTTAGAGCCCACCGACGATATGCATGACGCTTGGGCGGTCTATCACGAAGTCTTCCTCAATGCGTTCTTCGATACCTACTTACCTTCCGTTGACTAAAAGAAAAGCGCCTGCAAATCGCAGACGCTTTTTTTATTTGGTGATTCTTTGCGTGATTTCGTTGGCTTTGCGGTAGAGTTCTTCAATCGGTTCATCGACGAAGAATTTTCCGTTTTCATAGAGGATTTTGCCGTTGATCATCGTGAGCGCGACGTCGCTGGTCATGCCTGCATAAACGATGTTTTTCGGGATGTTGTTGATCGGTTGCATGTTCGGTTTGTTCAAGTCAATCATGATGAGGTCGGCCAATTTGCCTTTGGCAAGGATGTCGGCATCATCAAGGCCCATCGCATGCGCACCACCGACGGTCGCCATTTTAAGAATGTCGAACGGGTGAGCCGCTTGAGGATCTTTGGTGGCTAACTTTTGGAACGCGGTGACCAAATACATTTCCTTGAAGAAGTCGAGCGAGTTGTTCGAGGCCGGACCATCAGTGCCGATGGCAAGATTGATGCCCATGTCGATCATCTTTTGGATGGGCGCGGTTCCGCTGGCAAGTTTAGCATTGGAAGCCGGGCAAGTAACCGCCCATAAACCACGCTTCTTAAAAATTTGAAGGTCTTCTTCCGACAACCAGACGCAGTGGAAACCACCACCGCCATAGTTATAGAGACCTAATTTTTCAAAATATACAGGAGGGGTGCAACCGTGACGTTCGATGCAGCCTTTGACTTCCGCTTCGGTTTCACTGGTATGCGTGAAAATCGGGGTCTTCAATTCGTTGGCGGCTTTGCTGAGTTCAATCAGGATTTCTTCGCTGGTCGTGAATTCGGCATGGAAGCCTAAACGATACGAAGCCAAGCTGTCTTTTTGGTTGATCTTTTTGAAGCTTTCGACCATTTCCGCGACCGAGGAACGCATCTTGGTGACCGTGCCTAAACAAACGGTCCGGAATCCGAAGTCGATGCTCGCTTGAGCGGTCACTTCGGGATAATAGTACATATCGAAATCGGCGGTGATGCCGCTGGCGACATATTCGGCGAATGCTAATTTGCTGAGCGTGTAAACATCCGACTTGGTCAATTTCGCTTCTAAGGGGAAAATCGCGTTATAAAGCCAATCGTGAAGATTGAGATCATCGGCATAGCTGCGTAAGAAAGTCATCGCACTGTGCGTATGCGCATTTTTAAAGCCCGGCATTAAGACATTGCCATGGCAATCGATCGTGCGATCAAATTGTTGTTTAGTTGACTTGGATGGCCCCACGTACGAAATACGATTTCCGGAAACCCACAACTCTCCTTCGGAAATCGTTGGGCCGTCTTTCATCGTCATCAAACGAGCGTTAACAAAACGTATATCCATTCAAGTTCTACCTCTTTTGAGATATTCTATCACAAATGCTCGTTTTTCAATAGAAAAAACGCTTCTCGCGGCGAGAAACGTTTTCCAATTCCGAAATATACTTTATTTCGCTTTGCGGGACAACATCAGCAAAGACAAACCATAGAAAATTGCTGCTGTGGCAAGGAGAATCACGATTTCAATCCAAGGGGCAAAGACGAAGTCTCCCAACTTGAAGACGACCCCCATTTCCAGTTCAAACGTGTTGCGGTAGTCGCCGACCACGCCATTGAAGGCCGAAGCCAACGGTTCCGCCATGATGATCCGTCTAAAAAGCGCCGCCGAATGGGAAACCGGGAAGAGTTTGACGATGAGTTGAACCGCCGGAGGAAAGTTACCAATCGGCATGTAGATACCGGCAATGAAGCCGATGATGGTTCCCACCACGGTTGAAGCCGTTCCAAACGCCGTTTGCGTTTTGAAAAGCGAGGTAATGAAGAAGACGATGGAAGTGTTCGCCAACGTGGAGAGGCAAATAAGGCCTAAAACTTCCAATGTGGCGACAAATCCGATGATGTAGCCATCGGCAATGAACAGGTAGGCATCGAGTAAGACGAAGGCCACCAAGCTCATGAGGATGCCGATGATATAGGAGGCAATGATGTAACCGCCCACGAGGGATGTCCGTTTGAGAGGAGACGCGGAAAAGTCTTTGAAAATCTTTTTGACTTTATCATCCACCATCGTGCCAAAGGCACCCATCGTCGTGGTAAAGGAAATAACCGATAATATGCCGGCCATCAGCCAACTGTCCATCAATTGTTCGGGGTTGGGCACTAAGCCTTCCAAACTGTTGGTCCAGACTTTGCCCAAGAACAGGGCATAAAGGCCAATGATGATGAAGACCGATAACAAGGAGAAAAAGACCGAGGTTTTATCGCGGAAATAAACCTTGATATTCCGAATCGCAAAGTTAATCATTCGCGGATCTCCCTTCCGGTGATACCGATAAAGGCATCATCCATGGTCCCCGCCAAGACTTCAAAGCCGGACATGAACGGACGGCATTGATCAATGATGGGCAAGGCTTCCATCGTGTTGGGAAGACGGACGATGACCTCTTGTTGGGTCGTCCGATATTCGAGTTTCATGGTTTCTAGGATTTTGATAATCGCAGGCAAGTCCGAAAAGATGATTTTCAAACTGTCGGAAGCATATTTCCGTTTTAAATCTAAGGGCGTTCCGCGGGCGGCGATTTTGCCGTTATCGATGACGATGACGTAATCGGCTTCCCCCGCCTCTTCCATGTAGTGCGTGGTCAAGAAAACGGTCATGCCGGTATCCTTTTGCATTTTCTTGATGGTTTCCCAAACCTTTTTGCGGGTTTGCGGATCGAGACCTGTGGTGGGTTCATCGAGGAAAAGGATTTGCGGGGTATTGATGAGGGCCCGGGCGATATCCGAACGACGGCGTTGCCCTCCTGAAAGTTTTCCGTAAGGACGTTTTAAGAATTCGCTCACGCCGGTGGCTGAAACGACTTGGGCAAAGGCATCGTCCAAGGCTTTTCCGTTCAACCCATAGAAGTGACCGCGAATCTTGATGTTTTCTTCGACGGTCAAAAGCGCATCCAAGAAACCTTCTTGGAAAACCACACCGATGGACGAACGGATTTGGTTATCCTGCTTACCTAAATGGCACCCGTTGACAATGACTTCGCCGTCATCGGGTTTGAGCAGCGTGCAAAGCACATCGATGGTCGTGGATTTGCCGGCGCCGTTAGGCCCCAGAAAGGCAAATAATTTACCTTTTTCGACATAAAAGGAAATGTCATCGACGGCTTTGATTTTGCCGTAATACTTTTTTAAATGATTGACTTCAAGGATCTTTTCCATAAGCCTCCTTTTTCACAAATCAAAAACATATTTTTGATTATACTCCTGTACGCGAGAGGAGAAAACCTTTCGAGGCAAAAGAAAAACCGTCCGAAGACGGCTTGGGAGTTTAAAGAGGCTTAATCCATTCCGGACCGGCACCGCAAACGTTGCATTGGTCGGGATTGTCGAGGATGGCACCGCAGATTTCACAAACATATTGTTTTTTGCCATCGGTGGAGGTGGGTTTGGGAGCGGGTTTGGGTTGAGCTTCGCCTTCTTCAAGCGGTTTGATACGCTCGCTTCGGGCACCGCACACAGGGCACTTGTCCGGGTTATCGATAATCGCACCGCAGACTTGGCAACGGTATTGTTTTTTCTTGGCTTCGGGTTGTTCTTCGACGTAAGGGACAATTTGATCACCCATTGCGCCGCAAACCGGGCATTCATCGGGTGAATCGATAATCGCACCACACACTAAACATTTATATTTCATCGTCATTTCCTCCGTATTTCGATTTCATTATAGCAATGGAAAAATGCTTTTAAAAGCGTCAAAAAGGATTTCTAGTGGGCCCGATTGGATTCGGCTTTTTTCTGAGCCTGAATGGCAACGATCAACTCAAAAATCAAGGCCACTAAGCCGACGATCGAGACAAACAAATTGGAATTAAAAAGCCAGCTGCTGCTTTCCAAGTATTGATGGGCAAAGGTTTGGACTTCATATCCGAAAAATGAGTCCAAAGAAATGTAATGGTAAATATCCGGTTGAGGAAGGCCGTTAAACAACATTTCGAAGAAGGTCGAGAACGGAAGTAATTGGGCATGTAAGAAGAAGAAGGATAAAAATCCACCGGCATAAACGAGGCTCGGGATGCGCGATTCGATCCGATAATCGTCCGCGGTGATTTGGCGGCGTTTCAGTTTCCGGTGAAGGATGCGGTTGAAGGATAAATAGGCCAAGGAATAAAAGAGGAACGCTCCAATGGAAATGAGAACGAACGAAGAAGTACTGAGATGACCGTTGGTCAGCCACACGACTAAAAGCTCCACTAACGACAATTCGGCAAAAATCGAAAAAAGGAATAGGGATGAGATTAAACTTCTGACACGGGCAGATTTTGACATAACTTCCCCTCCTTCTCTTAAAATACGCATTTTTTAGAGATAAAACGGCGTTATTGCTTACTTATCTTATCCGCTAAAGCTTTGACTGTCAAACTACTTTTAGAAGATAATTATTACATTTTTCTTACGGTCGTTTTTCGGACCAGCTTGCGTTGAAAAGCATTAAACACCCACGAAAACAGCGAAACGCTATAATGAGGGTATGTTTAAAGAACTTTTTTCAAAGAAAACCAGTGCCAAATCCCGTGCCATCCTTCTCATCAAAATGATTGTTGCCTTCATTTTGGGTATTTTGCTGGCGGAACTTTTCCATCTCCGATACGAATATACCGCCGGGGTCATCGCCGTTTTAAGCCTCGAGCCCACACGGAAACGGTCCATCCGGTCCGCGGTTTTAAGAATCTTGGATTCGCTTTTGGCGTTAGCGATCGCCGCCGGGTTATTTGCGCTTCTCGGATATGAATTCTGGGTGCTTTTGATCTTTATTGTTCTATTGGTTCCTTTGACCTTTTTGTTGCGTCTTGAAACCGGCCTCGTGGTGGCGTTGGTTTTGGTCTCGCAAATCTATTTAGAAAAAGATTATGCCTTTGCGCTGAACGCTTTGTTCATCCTTTTGGTTTCGCTTTCCTTAGCGTTTGTGCTGAACCTCTACATGCCCAAACATGACCGTTTGATCCAACAATCGATTGACACTATTGACCATGCCATCGATGACGCCATCCAGTTGATTGCACTTTCGAAGCCTGTCGATTTTTCTGCAATCCGTGACAACTTGCATCGCGCAAAAGACACCCTTCTTTTGGATATCGAAAACCACTATTTTCTACAAACCGATCAACGGATCTTATATTTGGAAGTGCGTCAAAATCAATTACAGATTCTTGAAAAAGTCCAAGAAAACTTGGCTCATGTGATGGATATTCCCCAAAAAGCGATAGTGTTGAACTACCTCAGCTCATTTAAAGGAAAAATCGGAAAATCCAATTTTGCGATGCCTTTAAAGGAACAGCTCGCCAAACTGTTGGACGATTTCAAAGTAGCCCCGCTGCCGAAAAGCCGAGACGAGTTTGAAAGCAGAGCCGAATTATTTCACATTCTCTTGGAAATGGAAAATTTCCTTAACCTAAAAATCCGTTATCACGAACGGTATTGATTATTTACCTGTTTTAATCTCAGCTACCAAAGCATTGGTGAGATCCTTGAAATGCTGTGCCGCTTGATGGCGGTCCATGCCTTGGGCATACAAGTTTTGCAAAGTGATTGGTTTTTCGATAATCATTTTATTGTGCTTTTTGGAAAAGCCGACCGTGTAAATCGGCAAGTCGATACCGTGTTTTTGAAAAAAGAATTCGGAAAACGCCAAGAAACCTTCGTGGTATTGGAGGATATGGTCCAAATACCCTTTCGAGGAATCTTCGGGGAATATAAAAATGGGTTTGTTGTCGAGTAAAAAGTTTTCGCTTAAACGAAAGGTTTTGACTAACCGCAGATCTTCATAGGTGGGAATCAAATCCATGCCTTTGTAAAGTCTTTTGGAAATCAAAGCAAAGAACGTTGCGATGAAGTAAGAACGGGCCTTCTTGTAACCCAGTTTTTGTTGATAGAAAACATAATAAAGGTATTTCCAACGCGAGAAGTAATTTCCCACCATCGGGGAAGCACCCCAAGGAATAAAAAACGAGGGGAAGAAGAGTGCCAAATTCATCGGCCCTGACGCACCACTGTGGTTGGATATGAAGATGGCTTGCTTTTCAAACGCCTCGTTACGATTGAGGACGATCGGGCGTTTTTTGATCAGTCTTCCGATTTTCAAGACAAAATTAAAAAATGGTCTTCTCTTCGGATATGGATATTGGATGACTCGGGTTTGATTTTGATTGGATTCCATCTTTCCATTTTCTTATACAGAGAAAGATATGTAAACACTTTTATTTTTCAGAGAAAACTTTGCTCTCCTGATTCATTTCAATGAATCTCTCGGTCGTTTTCTCCACTGCCCGATGAATCATCTCTTCAAATTGATTTTCTTTTAAGGAGGAAATCCCGCGGATTGTCGATCCGCCTTTTGAACAAACATCGTCGATCATGGATGCGAAAGGTTTTTGAGTCGAAGCGGCAAGCTGGGCGGTTCCAAGAACGGTTTGAACCACCAATAAATGGGCATCTTCCGGAGACATTCCATAAGAAACGCCGGCATCCACCATGGCTTTCATGAAAAGTTCAATGAATGCGGGAGCGGATCCGCTGAGGGAGCCGACGACTTTCATCATGTCTTCGGGAACTTCAAGGACTTTCCCGAGGCAAGAAAACATCGTTAAGATTTCCTGACGTGTATCTTGTGAAGTCTCTTTTTCAAATGTGACTCCGGTCATCCCAAAACCTACCTTGGCGGGTGTATTAGGCATGGCACGGACGACTTGGGCTTTTCCACCACTCAAATGACGGAGTGTTTCTAATGAGAACGAGGGTGTAATTGAGACCAAAACTTTGGTTTCATCCAAAAAGGGAACAATCTCTTGAATGACTTCCCGATACATATTCGGTTTGACCGCGAGGATGATAATGGCGGCTTTTTGGGCAACTTCGGCGTTCGTGGAAACCACAACACCATAAGCGTGCTTTATTTTGTCACTTCTCGCGGATGTCTTGGTTGAAATGATGATTTCTTCAGGAGTTGACCATTTCGCCTTAAGAAGGCCACTGATGATGGCTTCGCCCATATTTCCACAACCGATGAGTCCGAGTTTGAACATAATTTACCTCCTTTTATCGTCACTTTTACTTCTTCAAAAAGCCAAGTCGGATCCAACCTCAGTTATCTTTTTTTTAATAATAAAATCCGATCATTGGGAAGATTGGGTGCCCTTTGATATCCATCTTGTTCCAATAGATCAAAATTGGGAAAACGTTTGATCCATTGTTCGGTGGTCAGATTATACGCCCTCAGAACACCATTCATCGCATACGTATTTTGGTCAATCTCTTCCATATTTAGCTTTTTGATCAAATCGTCATCTAAATGAAAGTTTAGTTTTAATAACAAAAGCCCATTGGGTTTTAAAACACGGCTCATTTCATCGATGATTGTCTTGGACAACTTTTCGGGAATCACGTCCAAAAAATTGGAGCAAATCATACCGTCAAAACTCCCACTGACGAGAGTTCCCAGAAAGGATTCATCCTGAGCCACATACGTCAAAGCATCGAATCCCGACAATTTGGATGTTTCCTGGGCAAACGAAATGGCATTGGCGGAGGCATCAAATCCGATGCCTTTTTCCATTTTGTCTCCTAAGCACAAGCTGCTCATCAGACAAGTTCCGAGGCCACACCCGACCTCTAATACCGTTTGGCATGAATCGCCGATAATTTTTAAATACCGATCCAGCGAATTTTCGACTTTTACCTCATCACGATTAATTTTCATCGGCGGAGCTTCTTTGAAGAGCTGATTCCAGAATTCGATTGATTTTTCTTTTTGCTGCATCTTAATAAACTTCTTTCTTTTTGATGAGGAAAAATCAGACTTTTTCCTCAAAAATCACATGAGAGGAGATTGCAAATATTCACCTGACGCGATTTTACTTTTTTATGATAACATACCTAATTTCCATGTGGGTCAGAGAATGTTTCAATACACCCTTCAAATTTCTTTCATATTTTATTGACTGAAGTGGCATTTAGGTAACGTTTAAACGAACCATTTTAAAAAAGAAAAAATGCTACCCAACCGAGGTAGCATTTTGGTTTTTAGAAGTGGGGCGAATGATGGGAATCGAACCCACGCGTGCCTGGTTCACAGCCAGGAGTGTTAACCACTTCACCACATTCGCCATAGGACAGCGTATTTATCATACTCATTTTAGTCGCCAATGTAAAGAATATTTGTCAGCGGTTTTGTAAGAGTTTTTTTGCCTCTAAAAGGATCGGTAATTCACGACGTTTGACGAGGGTACTTAGTCTGGAATCGCACATTTTTTCATAAAGTCGGATGGCTTCATCAATCGAGACCCAAACGATCTTTTCCAGCATCACGACTTCCGCTTCTTCGAGATGGTTCCCGACATATCGAGTTGCTTTGGCAAAATAGAAATGGTTATGGTTTTCACGGCCGATTAAGTTGTAGTAGTCCACCACATCGCCGATTTTGTCCAAAACGACGGATTCAAAGCCGGTTTCCTCGATGAGTTCACGGTAAAGTGCGGCTTCCGGGGTTTCGTTAGGTTTAATACCACCGCCGGGAGTTTCGTAGTAATCGCGATGGCCGAATTTGTCATCGCCGAGAAGCTTGGTTAAGCAGATTTCGTTTTTGTCGTTGAAAAAGATGGCGCGGGCGATTTCGCGTTGATGCGTGACGCCTGTGTTGGGCCATTGGTCGTCTTGGAAATAGAGTGTGATTGCCATAAGGGTTACCGCCACAATTTTTCGAGTTCGAGTTCTTTTTGGAACTCTTCAAGACTGAGAACTTCTTCTTTGGTTCCGGCTTTCTTGACTCGTCCTTGTTCAATATAGATGACTTTATCCGCAGTATCAATGCTTGTCAACCGATGTGAAATCGAAAGAATCGTCCGCGACATGCTGGCTTTACGCAAAACATCGTTGATTTTTTCTTCCGTGATGGAATCCAAGTTTGCTGTCATTTCATCGAGCAGAAGGATCGGTGGGTCACCTAAAATTCCCCGGGCAATGGAAAGCAGCTGCTTTTCACCTTGTGAGAATAACCCTTCAGAAAAAGGCGTGTCCAATGTTTTTGGAAAGGCAGATACTTTTTCATTCAAACGGACAAAGTCCAGGACTTTCCATAACCGCTCATCAGAGTACGTTGAGCCTAAAGTGAGTTGATCACGGACTGTTCCTACAATCGGCGAGAACGATTGGTCGACATATCCGAAAATCAGGTGTTTGATTTCATTGGGAATTTGGTACACGTCAATTCCATTAAGAGTAATCCTGCCTTGTGTCGGTTTGAGAAGGCCCATAATGAGTTTGAATAACGTGGTTTTTCCAACACCGGTCCTTCCAATGAAAGTGGCCTTTTCTTTGGCGGCGATCGAAAGGTGAATATCGTTTATCACGGAAACCGATTCTTCATAGCGGAAAGATACATGGTCAAAACACAATTGAATATCTTCACGATCCTTGAAAATGTCCCCCACGGTTAAAGGTAACTTGGGTTCTTCGTCTTTTTCACGGAAAAACTCGTTGATCCGTTGGATACCGGCGACCGATTGTTGAATGCTTTGAAGTTCCATGCCGAGGGATTCAATCGGTACAAATAGGGAACTGATGAGTTCGATGGCCCCTGCTACGACGCCCAAAGTAATGGCCGATTGTCCAAACAAAGTTCCGGCAGTCAAAACGCAGAAGACAATCAAAACGCCTCTCAATAAAACAATCAATGGCGGATACAAGGAATCGAAAAAATTCACGCTTTCGACCGCTTGGAAATTTGCATCCAAGTAGGTTTTGTAGCGTTTTTCCATAAAATCTTCAGCCGAATAGAGCTTAATCATCTTGCGATTGGCAAGCGTTTCGGTAATGTGGTTGTTCACTTTTGCAATCATCTTTCGGTGTTTGACTTGGGCACCCAACATCCGTTTTTGAATCAATCGGGTCAAGATGAAAATCAAAGGAACGGCAACAATCGTCATAAG
>CALMWE010000297.1 GCA_937873795.1 uncultured Caryophanales bacterium | reverse complement strand
GCGTACACCGCGGGAAACACCGAGAACATCATTAAGGAGTCCACCCAAATCGATTTGGGATAGAACTTGCCTAAAAAGGAACTGCCCAAATGGTTGACGGAATCTTCAATCAAACGCGGTTCGTGAAGAATGTAATCGATGACCTTATCGGTCAATTTTTTATACTCAGGATTATTCGTCCGTTTCTCCATCGCATAGGTAATAAGACCGGGAGCGGCACTGTCGGAAGAATCGACTTTGGGTTGATGTTGGACATAATAATCACAATAGCTTTTTAAGAAAGCGGTGTAGTTGCTGGTGCCTTGATGGGTATCGAGTAAATCCAAAGCGTAGCCTAAAAGGGCTTCGCCCCAGGTCCATTTCATCTTGGGATTCCAGGTTTTGGCGACATCATCCGCTAACGCGACGACTTTGGTGTAATAGCTTTGATCCAAGTTCAAAGGGGATTCCTCCTTTAGAGGACTTCTTTTCTTAAGGCTTCTAATTCGGCTTTTTCACTTTCGGGAAGTTCGTCCAATTTGTTTTCACGTTGGAGTTCCAAAAAGTGTTTCATCGCATCATTGTTCTTCCGGGTTAAGGCAAACTTGCGGGCAATGAAGAATCCGGCGGTCATCAATAAGACGTAACTCACGAGCATCACCAAACGGATGCCTAAGATGGCCGAATCCGGTTGCGGGGCATACGTTTCGGGATAGATCGGTTTGACGTATCCGGTGAATTCAAGGACTAAACCGAAAATCCAAATACCGACCGCGGACGCTAACGTACGGCAGAAGGTCATGATGCCGCTGAAGGAGCCGGCATTGCGTTCTTTGAATTTGAGTTCACCGGCATCGACCGCATCCGGAAAGATAATCCAGGAGATGAGCTGGGCTCCGGCGAATCCAATCGCCAAGATGGCGGTCGCGGCGTATAGTCCCCACGTCGGCCAAGCGGATGGATATAAGCAAACCCCGACGATCCCTAAAAGGGATAGGGGGAGACCAAAGGCATAGATTTTGCTCTTATCGACTTTGTTGATGAGCACATTCATCAAGGGGAACATCAAGACTTGCACCCCGATGAAAATGCCTAACACCACGGTCGAAGAAGAGACGACGCAGTAGAGGGTGAATAGAAGAATACCGTTAGAAAGAATATCCATCGAAATGCTTTGGGCCAAATACATGCCTAACAGTTGACGGAAGCTTTTGATCTTCAACGGCTTATAGAAGTTTTGCACTTCGATTTTGCTTTTTTCTTTGGGCATCACCGCGCGTTCACGGGTGAATAAACCGATGAAGAGCAGGGGCACCATGAAAAGAATGCCAAATCCAAGCACCAGAATCAGATAAAGGGTGGTTAACGTAATGGTTCCGTCTTTGTACATTCCCAGAATGATCGTGGGAACCAGGGTACAAACCGCGGTGGCCACCGTGGAGAAGACTAAACGGATGACATTGACGCTGTTACGTTGTTTGGGTTCAACCGCGATTTCCGCCGACATCGACGAATACGGAACGTTGATGACGGATGAAATAGTGTTATAGAAAATATAGGTCAACGTGCAGAAAATGATCTTCCATACTTCCGAAGACCAGCCTACGATGGGCATCCACACCAGGGCCATGGCCAAGATGAGAAGGATCGAACCCGCCAAGATAAACGGACGGCGGCGTCCGATTTTGGTCCGCGTATTATCCGTGATGACGCCTAAGAAGGGATCAATCACCGCGTCCCAGATTTTGGAAATCAAGACCACGGTTCCGGCCCATCCGGCGGAGATGCCGATGACATTGACGATGAAGTAGAAGTAGAGCACGCCGATGAGGGCTTGTCCGCCGCCACCGAAGATATCGCCCCATCCGAAGATCAACTTTTCCTTAAGCGTCAGCGGTTTTTGTTCATTCATATTCGTTTCCTTCTCCCACCTGCAGGTGATGAATGTAATCCAAACTTTCTTTTATCTCTTTAAACGGCTTTTTGCTCTTAAGTTCAATCGCGGCATAGGCCACTGCATCCGAATATCCGCAGAGGGTGACCCAATCGATGAGGCCACTTCCCACAGGTCCGCTGACGGCTTTCTTTTTCCCGTTTTTCGTTTTGTATTTCAGGTCTCTTAGGTGGAACCCTTCCAAGCGGCTTCCTACCTTAAGGTAGAAGGCGGGAATGTCTTGATGGGCATAGGTTAACCAATAAACATCGGAAATGATCTTGATTGGAAGACGCAACTCATTGAGCAGAATGTCCATTCGGACTTTGCCGTCGACTGTTTCAAATTCCCAGGCGTGGTGGTGGAAACAAAGCGTAATCCCTCGTCCTTGAAGCAAGAACGATACTTGATTCATTTGGTTGATGAATTTTCGAAGAGGTTCAAGCCCACCTAAAATCGCAGCAATGGAGAGGCGGCTGACCACCAGACGCGAACAGCGTAGGTCTTTGCAGTGTTTGATCCATAACTCCAGATTCTTTTGAATCTCGGATAACGGAAGCATGATACCGGACACATGAAGTCGGCTTTTTTGAATCAGTGCTATATTTTTGTCGGTCAAATCAATCTTCGATAACTCAATCGCGCGAAAACCTAAGGCATGGATGTCTTCCAATGTCTTTTTCAAGTTTTTCCTGGCTTGTTTTCGGACGGTATAAGTTTCGAGGGCAAGGCGCATATTAAACCATCCGAGATCCAAAATAGAGATTCAACGTGACCATGTGACCACCAAAACTATAGGTGATGGTGAGGGGTTTACGCTCGGTGGTGCCACTAGGAACATAAGCATTTTCGTAACGGAGGTATTGCAGGTTTTGTTCGACTCCATTGACCACGAATTTGTCATCATAGCAGGCTTCAAGTGAAGTGGGTGTGGCCTCGTTATTCAAGGTGGTCCCATAGGTGATCGTGCCCATGTTGGCATCCAATACCAATGAATCCTCAACATTGGCGATAAAGCGGGCTTTAAAGTCCGCAAAAGATTCGACATCGATCGAAGAAACTTCCGTCACGTAGTAGTGGAAACCTTCTCCGGTTTGGACAAGGTCGTATTTCTCGGTTAAGACGTTACCGACGCTGCCGCGTTTGAGCATATCGTCTTTATTGGTTCCGTTAGCGGTGTCGTTACTTTCTTCAAACGATTTGAAAACGAGGGGGTTGCCCGCTTTGATGGCGATGTAACTGTCGTTTTCACGTCCAAAGATAAATCCTTCATCTAACATCGATTCATCGTATTCTTCGAATAATTGCGTGGGGAAGAAGACGTGTGTGGTACCTTCCAGAATCATCGGTTCCATCATGCCGGTCTTGGTGGGCGGTTGATAAATCGTGATGTTGACGTTTTTCTCTTGCACGCTATAGGGTTGACGGCCGTTACCGACCCAATAAGTAGGAGTGCCGCTTCTTCGGGCAATCTTCGCGGGTTGAGAAGTAAAGACAGACACTTCATTGGAAAGGTTGACCCCGCCAATCGCGTGTTGATCGGCAAATTCACCGGTTTGATACGCTTGCGCGGTGCTCATCGAATAACGGTCTGTTTTATAGGTATAGATGTTACCGCGTTCAATGGCGATGCCATCGGTCGCGGGATGAAGCATGTTGCTGACGCCTTTTAAGGTTTTGGTCGCGGTAAAGGGCCATAAATTGACCATCTTGAAATCATTCAGGAATTCATTGGAGAACATTTTGTTTTTGGAAATATAACGGATGGTGTTATCAATGACTTCGGGGTTGGTAAAAGCTTCCATGCCCCATTGGAACATGATTTGTTTAGGGTCTTGTCCGATGAGGTCTTCGTCAGCCAATTCTTCGACATCCAACGATTGCGTGGACTTGATGATTTTTTCTTCCGCCGGATCATTGAAGATTTCTTGGATGGCTTGAGGAACTTCGTAGAAGGGTTCATGGGCTTCATTCTCGGCTTGATACATTTGTTTGAAGCAATTGAAGAAAC
>CALMWE010000296.1 GCA_937873795.1 uncultured Caryophanales bacterium | reverse complement strand
CAAAACCTGAATCTCTTTATGAAAAAAGTCTCGAGGTCCTAAACGATTTATTTGGTAAGGACACGCAGTTTGCATTAGCCACTGCACAGGACAGCCAACCGTTCGTCCGTTTCGTTGATGTTTTTTACCACGAAGGCAGTTTTTATATCATCACCTACGCCACTTCCAAAAAAGTGGTGGATATTTTGGCCAATCCCAATGTCGCTTTGGTCAGTCATCGTCTGCATCGGTTTTTGGGTGTTGCCACCAATATCGGCCATCCGTTGAAACCCGAGAACGCGCTGATCCGCGAAAAGCTCATCCACGCGTTTGAAAAGTGGTATTTCATGGCCAATAACGAAAAAGACCCCCATACGTGTTTGATTCAAATCAAACTGAAGGAAGGCTTTTTCTATCAAGACGAAGTCGGTTATAAAGTGGATTTCATCCATAAGACCGCGACATCATTCCCGTTTCATTTCGACATCACAATCCTAGAATAAAATAAGACGTTATTCTGGTAATAAAGTTGTTGGGTATCCGAAACTTTCGATGATCGCGATGATGCCGTGAGCGTCGATGTCGTTTTCGTCATACGTGATGGTCGCAATCCGCGTGGCAAAATCGATGTCAAACCGGGAAACCCCGTATTGATACAAACGGTTTTCGAATCCGGTCGCACATCCGCCACAGTTAATTCCATCGATAAATACTTTGATTTCCATAGGTTTCCTCCTTTTTATGGTAACATTTACCCCAAAATTCCGTTATTCGCATGCTCTGTCCAATGAAGCATATCGTTTTTATTTTTGTGACCGTCATTCTAAACTTGTTGTGCGCCAAACCTCTTGGCAAGGAGCAAAAATGGAACACAAGACGCCACTTGAAATTATCGAATTCACGGATCCGGTCTGTACCTGGTGTTGGGGCAGCGAACCGGTTTTACGGAAACTCCAAACACATTATAAGGACCAAGTCCGTATCTCTTTTGTCATGGGTGGGCTTGTGGAAGATATTACCGAGTTTTATGACGATTGGAATCATATCGGCGGAGACCCCGATGCCTCCAACCAGGCCATTGTTTCGCATTGGCTCGAAGCCTCGCAACGCCACGGCATGCCGGTCCGTTCGGAAGGCTTCGCCTTATTCTCCAAAGAATACCCATCAACCTATCCCCAAAATATCGCGTATAAAGCCGCCCAAATGGAAAGCGAAATGTTGGCTCATCACTTGATGCGCCGCATGCGCGAAGCCAGTGCCGCCGAAGCCAAGCAAACCTCACGCATGGAAGTGTTAGTGGAATTAGCGTCCGAAGTCGGCCTCGATATCGCCAAATTTATCGAACGCATGAGTGACGGAAGTGCCGAGAAGGCCTTTAAAGAAGACCAAAAATTGGTTTCGCACTATGCGATTACCGGATTCCCGAGTTTCCTCATCCGTTACGGAAATAAAAAATTGGTTCTGCGCGGGTATCAAAAATACTCGGCCTTCAAATCCGTCATCAAAATGTTCGGTGGGGGACACATCAAAGAAATCGGCGTGGGCAAAACTCCGGAAGATGTTTTGGATTTCATTGCTTACTATGGACGCGTGACGCCCAAAGAAATCGAAGAAACGTTTGAATTCCAAAAAGAAGTGGCACATGCGATCGTCGAAACGTTACGTAAAGACGGTTTAGTCAAAATAACACCTGTCGGAAACGGGCATTTCATTGACTTTGTCGAAGAAGCTTCCTGTTCCGGAAACGTCTGTGGAATGTAAAAAGGCATAAAGTTTGATTTATCAAAAAGCTTTCACCGCGAAAGCTTTTTTTGACATTTCTTGGGACTGTGTATATACTGTGTATGTTCGCTATACACAGTTGGAGGAACTATGCTCGAAATTGAAAACCTGACCAAAACCTATCCATCCTTCACCTTAGACAATGTTTCCTTTCATTTACCTAAAGGGT
>CALMWE010000295.1 GCA_937873795.1 uncultured Caryophanales bacterium | reverse complement strand
GGTGCAAGTACTTGCTAACTCAAAACCGCAAGCCTACCACTTTATCATCCAGGAACCTTGCCTTATAGAAAATAATATCCTACGTTTTGACGGGCAAAATCCACATAATTTAAAGCGTGTTCCTCTAGACAAGTACCCCATTACGATTAGACCCGCTGAAGCAAACGATGAAGTTTATGTCGGTTCCTATCGCAAGAAAATTCGCCGCCTATATATCGATTGGAAAATGCCTGCTGATCTTCGGAAACGCTGGCCAGTCTTCGTTTCGAACGACAACCGCATCATCTTTGTACCACGATATCAAAAAAATTATGTAAAAACTGGCGATAATTCGTTATTATTAAGGTTGTAATTTCATTGTATGATTTTTCTAATACTTGTATAATGTTGATTACCTAGAAACCCTAGCGATATTTGTATCACCATTGTATTACAATTACCGATTCGTATATGAGACTTTTAAAGGAGGGCAAACATGGCCACAGCACCACAACTTCAACCGAAAAAAAGAGGATTATTATCATTCGTACTCCCCTATATTATTATGGGGATTTCGATACTCTTTTTCTTATGGTTGGTCTTTTTCCGTGAGAATCCAAACATTCTCATTAAAGACCAAAGCAACATCTTAGCTTTTATTCAAAACTTTGACATTACGGAAATCACGACGACGACATCCACTTCCGTCACCACCATCAGTGGGACCTATATGGATGGCACTGTCTTGAAAGCTTTCACAGCAACAATCGATAATTCCTATTACATGGATACGATTCGTTTGGCATTAGAAGCGGAAACTTCCATCACCCAGTGGACGGTAGTAAACGCCTTCCAAACCTCTTGGTTTGAAACGTGGGGACCAACGCTTCTCATTCTTGCCGGTTCAGTCGTTCTCGTTATTTTCCTGTTTTCGAGAATGTCCGCTTCCGTCTCTGGCTCTAATAACAAAGCCATGGACTTCAATAAGAGCCGCGCTCGGCTAGAAAACACCAGTAAAGTTCGCTTTAGTGATGTCGCTGGTTGCGATGCCGAAAAAGCCGAAATGATCGAACTCGTTGATTATCTAAAACAACCCAAAAAATACGCTAAATTTGGTGCAAAGTTACCTAAAGGCGTCCTACTAGTCGGGCCTCCTGGAACTGGTAAAACCTTGCTTGCAAAAGCGGTTGCTGGTGAAGCGGGCGTCCCATTCTACTCTATCTCTGGTTCAGACTTCGTTGAAATGTTCGTTGGCGTTGGCGCCGGTCGTGTCCGTGACATGTTTAGACAAGCCAAACGCAGTTCACCTTGCTTAGTGTTCATTGATGAAATCGACGCTGTCGGTCGTCAACGTGGCGCTGGTATGGGTGGCGGCAACGACGAACGTGAACAAACCCTTAACCAACTCCTTGTCGAAATGGATGGCTTTGCCGATAACTCTGGCATCATCGTCATCGCGGCAACAAACCGTGAAGACGTACTA